>CAMJKR010000034.1 GCA_946406415.1 uncultured Selenomonadales bacterium
CAACGACTTTGTTCATTTTTAAATTTTTCTGCGTGAGTCCGCCGCGAATCAAATAATCATCGTGACGATATGCATAGTCATCAGCAGAAATGTCGCCTTGATGAGCCGCTAAAATCGCAGGATTCGTGCCGATTACCTGATTGTAAGGGATTTTCAGCACTTCCGAACCCATTACGCGCATCGCCGGACGGTCTGAGCCGGTCACTATATAAACTTTAAAGTCATTCGCCTGCAAATATTTGATTACCTCGACCATCGGCAAATAAAATACTTCGCCCCATTTTAAATTAGTGAGACCTTCAACCGGTTTTTCCATGAATTTACGTACGTAAGCTTCATAATCTTTAGGCGTCATGCCCGCGAAAACTGATTCTTGCGATTTTGCCTCGCCAATGTCAATTCCTTTTGGAAATTTGCCCGTCATGAAGTGCCCAGCACGAATTTCGGCGTCTACCATCTTTGCATACTTCAAATCTTCTGCCGACGGCGTAAAATTCGGGTCGTTAAGGGCGCGTTCCAAGTAAAGCATCCACTCAAAATAGCACGGCATACTTTCTCCGATAAATGTTCCGTCCATATCGAATACCGCAAGCCTATCCTCGACCGGAATAAAATTTTTAGACTTCTTATCGGTCACATCGGTTACAAATTTGACTAATTTTTGATTCGCGACGGAATTTTTCGTCCAATACTTGAAATCCTTAGCTTTCTTGACCTGAATTTTAGCAATTTGATCGCGTGGCATGGCGTCAACCATTCCGAACGAGCCGAGCGCAATCAATCCCGCAGTCAACGCCGCTACAATCTTTTTACGCATATTTTTATCGCCTCCGAGCACACTTTAGCAGAATTTTTTATTTCCGTCAACGAAAAAACCCTCGACATGTCATCGAAGGGCTTTTTATTATTTATCGCCGTAATGTGTGCCGCATTGTGCTATATTTCTATAATTTCGTTCTCAATTTTAAATATCAAACGGTCCTTTTCGTTGATTCGGACGCTCCGGCTTGCCTATACAGTTATAGCCGTTTCTGTCTATGTCTTGTAGCAAATTATTTGTCCGTTTTAGCGTCTTTTTGTCATGCATTTGCCAGTAAATATAATCTGCAAAGCCACGCTCACTGAATTTTTTGTGCATTTACAAATTTCTTCCATTCTTCCGCCGTAAAAATTACACCTTTGCCTTCTTGCAGTTCGCGAATTGATTTTTCCAGGTGTTTTTGATTCTCTTCGCTCCAGAACGGGTCAAATCCTAATTGTCCGCCGTATTTTACATTGTCCATTAACAATTTCATGCAATCGATTAGCGTCATTCCGGTTGTTTTCTTAAATTCTTTCAAGTCCTCACTGTCAATCGTTATGCTTATTTGTTCTGTCATTTTTATCGCCTCCAAATGTAATTTAGCAAAAAATTTCTATCCAATCAACGAAAAAACAAGGAAGTCGGAACTTGCTACCGAGCATATTTTGACAGCTGATTAGAGTATCTTGAAGCAAACATTAACAGGATTTATTCAAACGATAATTGCGCATTGACAATCTAAATTATCAACGGTATACTCAAAAACAAAATTATTTACGGTAGGGGTTGAGCGGATGGCGAATTACACAACGACGACTCCCGATTGGGCGGTCTCGAATCAATCGGCGGTGATGAGCGGCATCGAGGGCATAAAAGATACAACGGTTGGCAATATCAATCCGGCGTTCGCAACTGGAGCTTTTAAACCGAAACGCCGCATGACTTTAACGGAAGATGAACTCGTTGACGGCGTGATAAGCGGTGACAGAATGATTTTATCGCGGGCAATAACGCTAATCGAAAGCAACAGCCCTAAGCATTTCGCAAAGGCGCAACGAGTTTTGCAAAGACTTCTGCCGCGAACGGGCAAGGCATTAAGAATCGGGATAACGGGCGTGCCAGGCGCGGGTAAGTCGACAATTATTGAGGCGTTCGGCAACATGCTTTGCGACGACGGACATAAAGTTGCAGTCCTTTCAATCGACCCGACAAGCTCCATAACTAAAGGCTCAATTCTCGGCGACAAAACACGCATGGGAACGCTAAGCCGTCGCCCTGAAGCGTTTATCCGTCCAAGTCCGGCGGGCGGAACTTTAGGTGGCGTCGCTCGTAAAAGCCGCGAAACTATGCTAATGTGCGAAGCGGCAGGTTACGACGTGATTTTGATTGAAACTGTTGGCGTTGGGCAATCGGAAACAACTGTCCGTTCAATGGTAGATTTTTTTATGCTAGTCGTGTTGACGGGCGCGGGCGACGATTTGCAGGGCATTAAAAAAGGTATTATGGAACTTGCCGACGCGATTGTTGTTAACAAGGCTGACGGCGATAATTTAGTTAGGGCAAAAGTTACACGCGGCGAATATGAACGCATGACAGAATTTATCCGCCCCGCAACGGAAGGTTGGCCGACTCACGCTTATCTTGCCAGTGCCGTCACGAAAATGGGCTTGCCGGAATTGTGGCAGGTGATTCAGCTGTTTAAGGAAATGACGACTAAAAGCGGCGTATTTCAAAGGCGGCGCGATTCGCAACTGCTTGACTGGATGCACGCAATGATTGATGAGCACTTGCACAATTTATTTTTCGGCGACGCGGTGATAACAGGACGTATGCCCGAAATAAAAGAGGCGGTCTTGAACGGAATAATTTCCCCGACGCAAGCCGTTGCCGAGCTGGTTAAAATGTTCGACATTACGCGGGCGGCTCAAAAAAAAGTTGATTTATTTGAAGTTTGATTCAGCAGGAATTTTCAAAAGGTTAGTAGAAACTTTTAAAACAAATTTGCGGAGGTGATTATCGTGACAAAGCTCAATATAAGAAACTGCGCGCGTTGTAAAAGGATTTTCGTACCGGTAAGCAATGAAAAAATTTGCGCAGATTGCCGCGCCGAAGATCTGGAGCTTGAAGAACGTGTAAAAAATTACGTCCGCGACCATCCAGGCATAACAGTAAACCAGCTTATTGAAGGGTCGGGGGCACCGCGTAATTTGGTCTGGCGCATGATTCAACAGGGACAATTCGAGAATTCAACCTTAAAAGACGCCAAATATCCCTGCAGTAACTGCGGCAAGATTATTACACGCGGAACTTATTGCAGTGAATGCATGTCTAAGCTTAAACAAAATGCTCAAAAATTCGCTAATGCTATGAACGCCAAAAAACGTAAGGCAGAGTCCGCTTCTAACAAAACTTTTTCCGATTCAATGTACGACGCCTTAGACAGCTCGCGCAATCGTTAAGCTTTGATAAAAATTATTGCGACGCCCTAAAAAACTTGCATATTTTTTTCAGATAAGTTAAAATACGTCCGAAAACACTCAAATGAGGTGAATCGGTTTGCGTAAAGTATTTTTCCTTACTGCACTGTTGATGATGATTTTGACGGCTACGGCGTTCGCTGAGGAAACTCCTAACAAAGATGCTCCCGCTGAAGAAACGGTAGCGGAAGAGCAAAATGATGAGCCATATGTTTACACGAGCGAGGATTTTCAATTTACAATAACTTGCCCGATGAAACCGGTGGCAGTCGTTCAAAATCCGTGGCAAGAACCCGAAAGGCGCGGTGAAATGCTCGTCTTTGCCAATGAGGGCTTCGACGTTCAATACGGCTACATGATTCAAGTTAACGCTTTTGAAAACGATCAAGTCCCCGACTTCAACAAAGGAACGATAGCGGCTATCGGCGATTACTTAAAAGCTCTTAAAGATAACAACGGATTTGCCGATGCGCGGCTCGTGAATATCACTAAAAAAAATAAGGGCGTCTCTGCTATCACTGCCGATAAAATTAACGTTATCGATCCGGAAACCGGCGAGGTCGAGGGCGAATTCGTTGCCGATAAGCAGTACATTTATACTTTCTTCCGCACGCCCGAAGGTCGTTGCATTAGTATTCAGCTGATAAGCGCGAGCCTTGATAAAACTTTCGTAGACGTTTATCGCGGTAGCGTCGCAAGCTTCAAAGACAACAGCAAAGATAAAAAATCTAACAAGAAAGACAAGAAGGATAAAAAGGACAAGAAAGATAAGAAAGACAAAAAAGATAAAAAGGATAAAAAATAAATTGATTGACAAAACAAATGCCGTGTGGTATAAATGCTCGGTAGGCAGATATGGACAAATGCAACTATAAATGACAGCGGTTTACCAATAGGGGTATCGCCAAGTTGGTAAGGCACCAGACTCTGAATCTGGCATGCGTTGGTTCGAGTCCAGCTACCCCTGCCAATTAAGAAATTTCAAGCCTGCGTCTTTGTGGCGCGGGCTTTATTCAATTAGGAAGTAGGAACTAGGAATTAGGAATGGGGAATTCGGGGAGGTCATGATTATGGAAGAAGTAGCAGTTTCGCCGTTTTTCGCAGATGCATTAAATTTCCTTTCTCTGGGCTTGAGTATCGTGCTATTGTTCGCAGTAGCCTATCTGTGGTCGAGCAACAGCAACAAAACCGCCGAATTGGAACGACTTAAATCAGACGTGCAGCGCATGAAAAAAACTTTGAACACGCTACAAGAAAAGGTTAATCAGATAAGAGAGCCAAAAGTCGTTTCAGACGTACCGCAAGCCGAGCCGTTCGGATTAGATTTAACAGAACCGTTGAGCACGAGAATAACGCCGCTTGCGCCTCAAGACCCGTGGCTTAATTTTGTTGACGATTATAATAAATTGGCGGCGGAAATGAATAAGCCTGGACAGTTGATGCGGTGCGAAAAATTTGTTCGCAATAATAAGCTTAGGATTTTGACTTATGGCGGTGCGTTGACTTTTCGACCGGCAATCGACGTTAAAGACAGCGGCTATTGGGCGTTCAAATGCGAGCTTGACGAATACGCCGTTGTTCCAAATCCGATGAATCCCTGCGACGAAAACCTCCACGAATTCGGCGGCATGAAAGAAATTTACGCGCTAAATTATGTGGACGGTGTTTATCGGAAATATTTCGTGAAATTGCCCGCGCTGTTCAATATGGGCGCAGATGACGACGGTTGGCATTTAAAAAATCCGGGCGTTGTGAATTTAGAAAGGAAATAATATGAGAAAATTTTTTGTGATGATGTTCGCGGCGATAATTTTGCTGACGGGTTGCAATGAAGTCAAAGAAGTGGAAGCAGACGTTTTGCCGCCGCCCGACCCTATTGAGGAAAAATTAAATTCCATGACGCTCGAAGAAAAAGTTGGGCAAATGGTGATGATTGGCGTTTACGGTACCGAACTTAACGATGACATAATTTATTCGCTGAATCAATTCCACTTCGGCGGCGTAATTTTTTTCGATAGGAATTTGGAGAACGTCGCGCAGGCTAAAAAATTTGCAAACGATATAGAGGCGGCGGCTAATCAAAAAGCTCCGTTGTTCTTTGCGCTTGACGAGGAGGGCGGGCGTGTTGCTCGCGGCAGAGACTTTTTAGAGGTTGCGCCATCGCAGGAAAGCATAGGGCAGACCGGCGATCCTGAAGTTGCGAAGTATTGGGCTAAGCACAACGCGACCATTTTAAAAAGTATCGGCGTCAACATAAACTTTGCACCCGTTGCAGACGTTGGCAGTAAAGATACGCGCTCATTTGGCGATGACGCTCAACTTGTTGCTAATTTTGTTGACGCCGCCGCGCAGGGCTACGAGACAGAAAATTTCCTCTACACGCTGAAACATTTCCCCGGCATTGGCAGAAGTAAAATTGACCCGCATAAAGAAGTTTCAAGCGTCGAAGTTAGCAAAGAAATTTTGGACGCTACGGACATTTTCCCGTTCAAAAAAATTATCACCGGTCACGACAATTCAAAGTTTATGATTATGGTTGGACATTTAAAATACGACGCACTTGACCCCGTAAACTCGGCAAGCTTGTCGCCCGCCGTTATGACGGGGCTTTTACGCAACGAACTTGGTTTTAAAGGCGTTGTGATAACCGACGATTTGGAAATGGGCGCGATAAAAAATAATACCGATTTGCCGTCGTTGGGCGTGAAAATGATTTTGGCGGGCGGAGATATTGCGCTCGTTTGCCACAACTACGAAAGCCAGCAAATTGTTTATAACAGCATTTTGGCGGCGGTTAAGCGTGGTGAAATTTCAGAGGAAAGAATCAACGAATCCGTTCGCAGGATTTTAAAAATGAAGGCGCACTTGCAATGAAAATTTCAATCGCACAATTTAAATCGGAGCTTGGAAAGATTGAAGAAAATTTTTCGACGGCGGCAAGATTAATCGAGGCGGCGCAAAATTCCGACGTGATACTTTTGCCGGAACTTTGGTCGACGGGCTATTATCCTACGCCTGTTGAAAATTTTGCAGATATTGACGGCGAACGCACAAAAAAATTTATCTGCGCGGCGGCTAAAAAATTTTCCGTAAATATAATCGGCGGCTCGGTTATAGTCGACAGCGGCGGCAAGATTTTTAATCGGTGTATCGTTGCCAATCGTCAAGGAGAAATTGTAGCGACTTACGATAAAACGCATTTGTTCAGCTTCGCGCAAGAAGATAAAGTTTTCAGCGCGGGCGATAAAATTTCCGTTGTCGAATTGGACGGCGTGAAATGCGGCTTGGCAATTTGCTACGACTTGCGTTTTCCCGAATTTTTTAGAAAGATTGCTTTGGCGGGCGCGGAAATTATTTTTATTCCTGCAGCATGGAGTTTGAAACGTTTGACCCCACGACAGATTTTGACTAAAGCGCGAGCGATTGAAAATCAAATTTTTGTAGTCTTCGCGAATAGTTCTGGCAAGTCGGAGATCGTCAATCCTCGCGGCGAAGTCGTCGTAGAAAGCGGGCGAGGCGAGGAAATTTTAACTGCAGAAATTAATTTGAACGAACGCGCAGAAGTTATTGGCGCAATGAATCTACTTGCTGACAGAAATTTAAGCGTCGATTCTTAATCTTTACAGTGCACGCCGCTTGCTGTATAATTTCATAAATTCTAAAAAAAACTAGACGGAGGTCTTTTTTTTGGACGTAAAAAAATCTACAACTCAACTTGGGCTGAACGATCAGACGCCACGCGAGATTGTCGCCGAACTTGATAAATTTATCGTCGGTCAAAACGAGGCAAAAAAATCTGTCGCTATAGCCCTTAGAAATCGTTGGCGCAGTCACAATCTGCCCGAAGACATGAAAGACGACGTTATCCCGAAAAATATTTTGATGATTGGCTCGACCGGCGTCGGCAAAACCGAAATTGCCCGTCGCCTCGCTAAGCTCGTTAAAGCACCGTTTGTTAAAGTCGAGGCAACTAAATTTACGGAAGTTGGCTACGTCGGGCGCGATGTCGATTCAATGATTCGCGACCTCGTTCAAACTGCCGTGCGCATGGTTCGTAAACAGAAAACTGAGGAAGTCAAAGAAAAAGCTACCGCTAATGCTTTGGAGCGGCTCTTAGATGTGCTCGTTCCCGAACCTAAACGTTCGCAAAATCCGCTCGGTAAACTTTTCGGTAATGCTGATTCAGAACCGCAACCCGTCGAGGAAGATACCGCCAAAAAGCCCGGACGCGAATTTATTCGTAAAAGACTGTTGGCTGGCAAGTTGGAAGATCAAGTTATCGAGCTTGAAGTTGCTGACCACGCAAAGCCAATGGTCGGTATGTTCTCCGGCTCAAGCTTGGAGGGCATGGGCGATAATCTTCAAGATATGGTTTCAAGTCTCATGCCTAAGCGTATGCGCAAGCGTAAAGTTACCGTCGCTGTTGCCCGAAAAATTCTTGAGCAGGAAGAAGCGGAAAAACTTATCGACATGGAGGAAGTTTCTGAAGCCGCCGTTGAACTTGCTGAACGTAGCGGAATTGTCTTTCTTGACGAGATTGATAAAGTTGCCGTCAAAGGCTCAAGTTCCGGTCCGGACGTAAGCCGCGAGGGCGTGCAACGTGATATTCTGCCCATTGTCGAAGGCTCCACCGTAATGACGAAATACGGACCCGTTAAAACAGATTATATTTTGTTTATTGCGGCGGGCGCGTTCCATACGGCTAAGCCTTCCGACCTTATTCCCGAATTGCAAGGACGTTTCCCGATTCGCGTCGAGCTTAAATCACTGCTTAAGGCTGACTTTGAGAAAATTTTGACGGAACCGCAAAACGCATTACTTAAACAGTATAAATCACTTTTGCAGACGGAAGGACTTGCATTAGACTTTCAACCGGAAGCAATCGAACGCATTGCCGAGCTTGCCGAAAACGTCAACGAGCAATCGGAAGATATTGGCGCACGCCGCTTGCACACGTTGCTTGAAAAATTGCTTGAGGAAATTTCATTCGAGGCTCCCGATATGGTTAAGGACGGCAAAACGGAAGTCGTTATCGACGCGGCATATGTCGACGAGCGGCTAAAGGAAATCGTCAAGAATCGGGATTTGTCCCAGTTTATTCTCTAAGAACGGCAAAAAAATTTGACAGTCACGAAAAAATTCGCGGCTGTCATTTTTTTTATTTGTCGTCTAAGGTAATTCGGGCAAATTCCTTGCAATCGCCGAGTTGTGAACAATTTCTTCTATGCGCTGGTCAAGTACGAGTTCTTGTTTATGCAAACTTTCTGCTGTGTCTAAATCTGCCGCGCTGTTCTCCGTGATTCCCTTAATATACGATTGCCACGCCAAAATTGTTACCCGCGTCGACTCTTTACGCAAGTTCGCTAAAAATTGTGCGCCCTCCGGAATTGGAATTTCATCAAGCTCCGCCTGCCGACTTTCTAACGAGGGAATTATCGTGTTCGTAATGTAGTTTGAAGTTTCCGTGCGCTGATTCGCCAGCATAATTCCATACGGCGACCTCTGCAGGGAAATAAAATTATTCTGCTCCGCCTCGAACGCCCGATTGTAGCGATAAACTATTTCTTCCGTTGCGTCGATATAATCCGCCAAATTTTTACGCAGAATCGGCGACGCCGCGTCAAGATAGCCGCGATAATTATCAACGCTAACAATCTTCCAATCGCTACCGCTCAAATTAAACGTGAAGCCAGGGAATTTTATTTTCTTCCCAAAAAGTTCAAACTCGTTGCCGCCAATGTTAAAGCTTTCGTTCGCTAAATCTTTAAGCGTAACTTTCAACACGAACGGCACCTGCGAATAATCTTCGACAATGCTAAAATTCGCCGTCGCTTCGTCGCCGTGATGATCCACGCTCTCCAAATCAATAAACGACGTGTGCCGAATCAACGAACGGTCAAGCAATAAATCGTAGTCAATGCCCAGTTGCCGCCCCTTTAAAATCTCGCCAGGCAAAGTCCATTCCCGCGTGTCAATGTAAGTGTTGAGAACTTTAACTGCGCCGTTGCACATCTGCCGCCGAATCAGCACGTAAAAATTTTCAAACAAACTGCGCTCGCGGTCAGAAAGTTGCGTATCGTATTTAAATAAGTCGCTCGTCAAGTCGTCGTAAGCGGCAAGCGTGATTGAATTCAAGTCGACGTGGCGGCGAAAAGTTTCAGCGTCTCTCGAACGATAAGCCTCAACCATTTCGCGCATTGCGTATTCGGGCGTTTTCGTGTAGACAGAAAAATACAGGAACACCGCAGTTAAAACCATAACCAGCAATGCCAACACAAATAATCTTTCCTGCTGTCGACGCCTGCGCCGCGCCTCAAGTCGTTTTCGCCAAGTATAATCGTCCATCTTTAACCTCTAAAAATTTTACGTAGCTCAACAATCGCCTCATAATCGGCGGTATCGCAATGGAGCGGCGTAATCGAAACAAAGCCGTGTTCAGTCGCGTAAATGTCGGTGCCTTCGCCCGCGTCCAAGTCAACGATTGTTCCGCCGATTTTAAAATAAGCGCGTCCGGTGTCGTCGGTGTGGCTCGTAAAAGCGTTGATATAATCGCGTTGTCCAAGCCGCGTACTGATGAATTCGGGCTTATCTGCGCGGAATTTTTTCGGGAAATTTAAGTTGTGTAGGAACGGTTCGTGCTTAACGGCTAAAATTTTTTCCAAATAGTTAATTGTCGCCTCTGCCGACGTGTCGAAAGTTATCGCCGAATTTTTATTCAAGGACACGGCAAGCGACGGTATCGCATGAAGAAAGCCCTCAATCGCCGCACCGACCGTTCCCGAATATAAAACATCAGTCGCAAGATTCGCGCCGTCATTTATGCCGGAAATCAGCGCGTCGAATTTTTTATTGCTCATGCCTTCCAAATAAATTTTAACGCAATCGGTTGGCGTCCCGTCAAAAGCCCACGCCTCGAAGTCGGGATTGTCGAAGCGTTTATATTCAATTTCGCGCATAAGCCCCAACGCATGAGACATTCCGCTTTGCTGATTGAACGGCGCGGCGATTGTAGCTTCATGTCCGCGAAGTTTAAGCGCATTAGCCAACGCCCAAAGCCCTGCGCCTTTAATCCCGTCGTCGTTAGTCAATAATATTTTCAAATTATCACCTCAGTAAAATTCACGTTGCCAAAAAATTTTCATTGCGATAAACTTGTTAGAAAAAATTAGGAGGCGCAACGCATGAAAAAATTTTTTTCATTACTTACAATTTGTTTGATAAGCGGCTCTGTTGCGAGTGCTGAAGATGTCGAAGAAAAAATTTTCGAGGATGCCAACGAAATTCAGCTGGAATATCTTGAAGCCAAAACGTTTAGTCAACGCCACGTCAACAATTATAATGTCCATTTCTTCGAGAAAGTTACAGATAACGGTGTAATGAGTTATTGGCGCGGCTTAACTTTTACGCGAGCACTCGGCTATACAAATCCGCGCAAAGATGGCGGAGTTCACCACGACAGTCAAGGCGTCGGATTAGGTCCTGCGTTCATGGTGCGCTGGGATAAAAAAGTTTCGGGTAAACTTCACGGCTCGTTAGATTTTTCCGGCTCGTTTATGCTTTACAACAAAGCTCACCCCTACGACGGTCGCGCCTATGGTTTTTTATGGCGATTAGGTCCGCGCCTTACGTGGCAATTTCGCGAAGATGATTCAATCAGTCTGGGCTATTCATTCAGCCATTTTTCCAACGGTCTACGCAGACACAATCCAGGCTACAACACGCTCGGATTTTCAGTAGGCTACACTCACAGTTTTTAAAGCCTAAACAACGCATCAGCAAGTTCTTTAGCGTTAAACGGGCGCAAATCATCAAGCCGCTCACCAACACCAACCCATTTGACGGGAATATTGAGTTGTTCTTTTATGCCGATAATCATTCCGCCCTTAGCTGTGCTGTCGAGTTTAGTTAAGACAATGCCGCTTGCCGCAATGTATTTCTACACTCACAGCTTTTAAAGTCCAAACAGCGCGTCGGCAAATTCTTTAGCGTTAAATGGGCGCAAATCGTCTAGCCGCTCACCAACACCAACCCATTTGACAGGAATATTGAGTTGCTCTTTTATGCCGATAATCATTCCGCCCTTAGCCGTGCCGTCGAGTTTAGTTAATACAATGCCTGTTATACCCGCCGTCTGCGAAAACAATTCCGCTTGCCGTAAAGCATTTTGACCTGTTGTCGCGTCGAGGACGAGTAAAACTTCATGCGGCGCACCGTTAATGCCTTTGCCGAGTATACGATTAATTTTCTTGAGTTCTTCCATTAAGTTGTATTTATTTTGCAAGCGTCCAGCCGTGTCGACTAAGAGCACGTCCATTTTTTGAGCAACTGCACTTCTTGCGGCGTCGAGTGCCACGCTTGACGGATTGGAGCCTTCGGAGTGTTTGATAAACGCCGCGCCCGTTCGTTGTGCCCAAATCTCAAGTTGGTCAATCGCTCCTGCGCGGAAAGTATCAGCCGCCGCCATCATAACTTTTTTGCCCTGCGCCTTATAATATGCGCCGAGCTTGCCGATTGTCGTAGTTTTGCCCGCGCCGTTTACGCCTATCATCAAAATTACTCGCGGCGGTTCGACGTAATCAAATGCGCCCTCTTCCTCTGTAAGTATCTCGCGAATTTGATTAGACAAAAAAACTTTCACGTCGGCGGGCGAATTTATTTCTGCCTTGCGCACGCCTTTGCGTAGTCCCGTGATTAATTTTTCCGTCGTCGCCATGCCAACATCAGAAGTTATCAAAGTTTCCTCCAGCTCGTCTAAAAGTTCGTCGTCAATTTTCGTCGAGCCGTGCAGGATTTCGTCTATCTTGTCAATAAATTTTTCTCGCGTCTTAGTTAAGCCCGCTTTCAGTCTATCGAAAAATCCCATGCTAAAACCTCCAAACCGTTATTTGCTATAATTTTCTAGCCGATAAAAGATTTTCCTTGTAAGCATAAAAATTTTCCCGCGACTTAAATTTTTACGGTGATGACGCCATTCTT
>CAMJKR010000035.1 GCA_946406415.1 uncultured Selenomonadales bacterium
GCTCCGACAATCGCCGCGCAGAAAATCGCTAAGTCCTCGTGCCCCGTCAGCAAACAAACTACAGCGTAACAACTTGCCGCTATCGCCATACAACCCGACGCCAGCCCGTCAAGCCCGTCTGTCAAGTTGACTGCATTTGACGCCCCGACCATTACAAAAAACATGAACGGCAAATATAACGTTCCCGCCCAAATTTTTTCGTTGAGCACAGGTAACCAAATTTCCGGCTCAAAGTCAACCAAAAGCGAGCTCGCGACAAAAGTTACAATCACGGCGATTATAATTTGTCCCAAAAGTTTGTAGCGGGCAAGCAGTCCTTGATTTTTTTTGTGGACAACTTTTAAATAATCGTCGATAAATCCCAAAATAAAATGTCCGAGCAAAATGAACAGCGCGAGGAAAATTTCAGCGTTCCAATCAGCAATTATCAGCGTCGCCGCGACAATGCCCGCGATTAAAAATATTCCGCCCATTGTCGGCGTACCGCTTTTTACTTGGTGACTTTTCGGACCTTCCTCGCGAATACTCTGCCCGAATTTAAGTTTGTGCAAGATCGGAATGCAAATCGGCGCAAGCATGATGACGACGCCCGCCGCGATTGCCCCCGCTATTAAAAGTTTCTCCATTAAAAAATTTTTCTCCCTTAGATAAGCTCGATAATTTTCTCCATATGCATGACATGCGACGCTTTAAATAAAATCGTGTCACCGTCGCGGACAATCTCCAAAATTTTTTTCGCGGCGGCTTCGTGCGTGTCGAAGGTGTAAACATTCTTCAAGCCCGCCTCGCGTGCACCCGCCGCTATAAATTTCCCAAGCTCGCCAAGAGTTATCAACGTGTCGAATTTATTTTCAACCAGCTCCGCGCCAATTTCCTTGTGAACCGCCTCCGAAATGTCGCCAAGCTCCAACATGTCGCCTAAAACCGCAATCAAACGCCCGCTATAAATTTCCGAAGTCGTTTTAATTGCAACCTTCATAGAGGCAGGGCTGGCGTTGTAGGCGTCGTTGACAATCGTCAAGCCGTCGCGGCGAATAACTTCAAAGCGCATTTTTGTCGTCGTCAAAGTCGAAACTCCGCGCTGAATTTCCTCAATACTTAAACCGAGCGTCAAGCCCGCCGCGATTGCCGCCAATGCATTTGATACGTTGTGGCGACCGAGCATAGGAATTTCAAAATCGTAATTCTCGCCGCGATAAGTCAACGTGAATTCCGTCGACACGCTCCCGATTAAAATATCTTTAGCAGTCACGTCGGCGGGATTTTCCAAACCGTAAGTCATGACGTTGACGCCCGCGCCCGCCAAATTTTTCATCTGCGCCGTATGACGATTATCCGCGTTTAAAATTATCGTGCCGCCCTCTTTAATCGCCTCGACCAGTTCGCCCTTAGCCTTAGCAATATTTTCAATCGAGCCTAAAAGTTCAATGTGCGCCTCGCTAACGTTCGTGACAATTCCAATCGTCGGCTTGACGACTTGCGCTAAAATTTCAATCTGTCCAAGCCCGCGCATACCAATTTCAACGACTGCCGCATTATGTTTATCTTGCAATTCAAGCAAAGTAATCGGAACGCCGACCTCGTTGTTAAAGTTCCCGGAAGTCTTTTGCACATGTCCTAAACCGTTCAAGGCGGCGGCAGTTAAATCTTTAGTCGTCGTTTTGCCGTTGGAACCGGTCACTGCAACAATCGGAATTTGAAAACGGTCGCGCCATGCTCCAGCGATTTGCCGATAAGCCGTCAAAGTATCTTCAACTTTAAGGACAACGCCCTCCGGAACTCTTTTAGCTGTTTTGCTGACGAGAACCGCCGCCGCACCTTTTTTGAGCGCGTCTTTGGCAAATGATTCGCCGTTGCAATTTTCGCCCTTTAGCGCAACGAATAATTCGCCGCTTTGAATTTTTCTGCTGTCAGTCGAAACGCCCTCGAAAAAAATTTCCGCGTCTGAATTTGTCTCCGCGCCCGTGACTTGCGCCACTTCCGCTAATGTCAATTTATGCATGGGAATTAGCCTCCTTAATCGCTTCTCTAGCAACTTCTTTGTCGTCGAAATGAATCGTCCCAGTGTTGAGGATTTGATACGTTTCGTGACCTTTGCCCAAAATCAAAACAATGTCGCCCGCTTCGGCAAGCTCAATCGCTTTAAAAATTGCCTCGCGCCTGTCAACAATGCGCTCGTGAATTTTATCGCCAATGCCAACTTCAATATCGTCTAAAATTTTTTCGGGGTCTTCGGTGCGCGGATTGTCGCTCGTGGCAATTATAACGTCGCTAAACTCGGCGGCAAGTTTGCCCATAATCGGACGCTTGCTGTGGTCTCTATCTCCGCCGCAACCAAACACTGTAATAATTTTCCCCGTTGCAATCTGCGCGGCAGTCTCCAAAACATTTTTAACGCCGTCGGGTGTGTGTGCGTAGTCTACGATAACTTCAAAGGGCGCGTCGGAAAAAATCCGTTCAAATCGTCCAGGCACGCTCTTAAAATTTTCTAAGGCGCGTTTTATGATGTCAGGTCTGATATTTTCAGCCAATGCCGCGCCGCTCGCCGCTAACACGTTGTAGACATTAAACAGCCCCGTGATATGCAACGACAGATTAAGCTCGTCGCGAATTTTAAAGTTCATGCCGTCGGCGCGTAGATTAATTTCGGTGCCGTGCACGTCAGCGGAATTTTTTATGCCGTAAGTAATTTTTCTGCACAAGCAATGCTTTAAAATTTCTGCACTTGCCGCGTCGTCAACATTTATGACGGCAGTTTTATTTTGCTTGCGACCTCTGCGCGACACCATGTCAAAAAGTTTACATTTAGCCCGCAGATAATTTTCAATCGTTCCGTGAAAGTCTAAATGGTCTTGCGTCAAGTTCGTGAAAATCACCGTGTCAAATTCGACGCCCGCAACTCGATGCTCGGCTAGCGCGTGGCTTGAAACTTCCATGACGACGACTTGAACTTTCTTAGCCAACATGTCAGCCAAAATTTTTTGCAAGTCGATAACGTTGGGCGTGGTGTTGCGCACGGGAAAACTTTCGTCGCCAATTAAAATCTGAATCGTGCCGATTAACCCGACTTTAAAGCCCGCGCAGGTAAAAATTTCTCGGAGCATATAAGTTGTCGTGGTTTTGCCGTTCGTACCGGTGATTCCGATTACCCGCATTTGCCGCGCAGGATAATCATAAAAATACGGAACGACAACTGCCAGCGCGTTAAGCATGTCGGGGACAATCAGCACGGAAATATTTTCAAGCGGCGTGAAATTTTTTCGCGTCGTCAAAATCGCGACTGCGCCCTTAGCCGTCGCCTGCGGTATAAAATTATGCCCGTCAACGTGCGCACCTTCCATGCACACGAATAAATTTTTTGACTCAACTTTGCGCGAGTCGTGTTCTATGCCGCTTATCTCAACGTCCGAGCCTAAAATTTTCGCGTCGGGTATCAATAATGCCAGTTCACTCAATTTTTTTATCAAGACTTCGCCTCCCTTTGCCGCCAATTATAATTGAACTTTGTATGAAAGTACAATGCTGTTGAAAAAAAATTATCCCTCGACGAAACCGTCAAGGGATTTTTAAGTTAAATATTCAGCACGTCGCACAAGTCGTATCAATCGCTTGTTTGGATTTCAACAGCAGCTCGGAAAAATGTTCGTTGAACCATTGAACGAAAGGTTCCATCATGAACGCCGTTATCACCGTGCCAATTCCAATATCCGCGCCGCCCGTTAAACCGACAATCACGCAGAATAAATCCGTCGTCACTCTGCACACTCTGAACGCCGCAAGATGATAATCCTTCGACGCCATAAGTGCCATTGCGTCATAACTCGAAACGCCCATATCCGCCGTAAAGTACAACGAACTTGCAAAACTCAACAAAAGAACCGCGAACGCCATTAAAAATATTCTACTAGTCATGTTCGGATTAATTATCACCAGTTCAATAAGCCAGCGCGTTGTGTCTGCCATGATTCCGATAAAACATAAACTCAAAATCGTCGCCAGCCCGATATAATGACGCTTGATAAAGAAAACTACAACCAGCAATACGCCCGTGATTATCGTAAAGCAAATGGTGTAGGTTGAATTAAAAAAATTTGCCAAAGCCGTCGCAAAACACGTTAAAGGGTCGGTGCCGAGCCGCGCCGCTTGAAATATTCCAACGCTTATTCCTGTCAAAATCACTCCGACTAATGACATTGTGATTCGTAATTTTTTATCCGTCATGATAATCGCCTCCTGTAAAACTGCGCGAATTATATTCGACAAAGGCGGCAAAGTACATGCACTGATTTGCTTTTTTAAAACGAATTCAAAACGCCGTCAAGCCCGTCACGACGGTAAATTTCCTTATAATGCTCCAAGTGAATCTGGATAATTTTGTCCAAAGCTCTCATGCACAACATTTCAACGGGAGCGCAGTCAAAATATTTTCGCCAAGCGAGGGCGTCGTCCAATTTTCTGCGATATGAATCATCAGCCGCGACAAATCTTTATCGTCAAGAACCTCTGCGCGGGCGTGAAGTTCATTTAAAATTTTATCGTTCGCCGCCGCAAATAAAACTCTGTTCGTAACGCCGCGTGCGTCGATAATTTTCAGCGCAGAAAAATTTTTCCCAATCGTGTCAATCAAATACTCGTTGATATTGCCCGCGCCGCTTGCCCGCATATTCATATTGACAACCATAACGCCATCTGCCGCCAAATGATTTTTAACCAGCGCGAAAAATTCCGTCGAGCTCATTTGGAACGGCTGCGAAATATCTTGGAAGGCGTCAACTAAAATCACGTCGTAAATATTTTTATCGGTTTGCAAAAAGGCGCGTCCGTCATAAGTCACAACTTCCACGTCTTCAGGCAAGTTAAAATATTTTTTGGCGAGCGCGGTAATTTTTTCATCAATCTCAACGCCAACAATCTGCGCGGCGGGAAAATATTTTCTGCATTGTTCAGCAAAGGTGCCGGTACCCATGCCCAAAACCAAAATTTTTTTGCCGTCAGCGAGGAGCGGAGCCGCCAACGCATAATCGTAATACATGCCAGTTAAGCCGCCACTTTTAACTTTAAGCGACTGCACGCCAAATAAAACATTCGTAGAGAAAATAATTTTGTCGGGCGTATCTTTGACTTGCAGATAGTTGTAAATGGATTCGCCCTCGTAAAGCAAATTTTTCTCCCAAAATGCAAAGCTGTTTGAACTGCCGACGACGCCGCATAAAATAAAAATCATGATGGCGACCGCGCAGAAAATTTTCCTCGTGCCAACGCTTACAAAATAAATTATTCCGATAAACAAGAGGACGCCCGAAAAAATAAAAAAAGTTATGGCAGTGCCAACGGTGGGAATTGTTAAGAATGTCGGCAAAAAAGTCCCGATGATACTTCCGATTGTATTAAAGGCGTTGAGGTTGCCGACGATACGCCCGTTGTGTTCAAGGTTATCAGTTGCGTATTTGACAAGCGAGGGCGTCACTGTTCCGAGTAAAAACAACGGCAAAACAAAAATCGCCATGCAAGACAGAAACGCCGCCCAAATTAAAAGATTCGTGTCGATAGCGACGATTAACACTCCGGCGAGCGCGAGGATTAAATATTTTCCGAGCACGGGGATTGCGCCAATCCACAGTGCCGCGATTATCAGCCGTCGATAAAGTTTTGCGGGGTTGGCGTCTAAATCTGCGCGGCGACCGCCCCAAACATTTCCTAAAGCCAGCGCAATCATTATCGTGCCGATTATAATTGTCCAGACGATTTGCGACGAGCTGAAATACGGCGCGAGCAATCGAGCGGCTCCGAGTTCAACCGCCATTATCGACATTCCCGAAAAAAATTCTGTGGCGTAGAGAAAATTTTTGTTGGCAAGCAGTGGAGAAATTTTTTCCATTGAGTTCAGTCCTTTAAACTTTTTAAGCAGTGAAACTTATTTTAGCAAAAAAAATCCCCTCGCGCTGTGCAAGGGGACAAAAATTTTTTTTACTTCTTTTGTTCGGCGAGGAATTGCGTTAAAGTTTTGCCGCCGACGCCCCAGTTGTCGAGGTCGTTTTCTTTAACGAGGACGTAGAAAAATTTTTCGTCGACGCCCAAAATTTCGCTAGCTGTCTTCGTGAGACCGACGATAAGTTTTTCCTTCTGTTCTTTAGTCGGGTGAACTGCATCGATTGAAATTAACGGCATGATTACTCCTCCTTTAAAAGTTTAACGACGGCTTCGCCAACGCCCGCTGCAGACGCCGGATTTTGTCCAGTGACGAGCCGTCCATCTTCTACAACGTGATTGCTCCAATTTGCCGCCGCATGATGAATCGCGCCATGCTTTTTAAGTTCCGTCTCCAAAAGAAACGGTACGATATTTGTAGCTTGAACGTCTGCTTCCTCGCCGTTGGTAAACGCCGTCAAATTTTTCCCGTCGACAAGAAATTTCCCGTCGCTGAGTTTGACGTTGACCAAAGCCGCAGGACCATGACAGACCGCAGAAACAATTCCGCCGCGCTCGTAAATTTCGCGTGTAACTTTATCAATCGCCGCGCTGTCGACAAAATCCCACATGACGCCATGCCCGCCCGCAAAAAATATCGCGTCGAATTCAGCGGCGTTCACGTCGTCAAGCTTAAGCGTGTTGGTGAGCTTGGCTTGAAAGTCGGCATCGTCCCAAAATTTTTTGTTAATCGGGTCGCTAAAGTCGAGGCTGTCACCGTCAATCGGAGGCTTGCCGCCCTTAATCGACGCCAACTCAAATTCAATGCCCGCCGCCGAAAATTTTTCCAGCGGGTGCGTTAATTCACTAAGCCAAAAGCCTGTTGGAATTCCCGTCGCGCCCTTGACGTTGTTACTTGTCACGACGCACAAAATTTTTTTCATGTGCAACATCTCCTGTTAAAATTTTTCTGATAAAATTATTTTTGCCGGTTGATAATCAATCGTTTGCTCAACTTGAATTAATGATTTGGCTTGTATACGAAAATTTTTGTACGCATTAGACGCAAAATATTTTTGAGCCGCCGCCGCGTCGCTGAAAATTATCATCGTGTGCAAAAAGTTTGGTCGCGGTTGCTCTGCAGTCACGAACGCGCCCATAACGCCCGCTTCCTCGCGAACTGCGCGGATTGCCTCTTTTGAAATTAATTTTTGGAACGTCGCAAGGTTGACCGGCTCAATTTCAAAGCGGCTAGTTTGAACAATCGTTCCGACGCCGCGATTTTTTTGCTCCAGAACAATTCCATTGACGGGCAAAATTTTCAAGCCAGCAAGAATCGGCAAGCGTTCAGCGCGATATTGTTGGAAGGCGGGACTGGTGCTGTGAATTCGATAAGCTTCGTCGCTCTCGTAAATTTCAAGCAGTCGCATTAAGTTTGGATTATTTTTTTCAATCACGCCGTAAAGTGCGTAGGTGCCCGCCTCTTTTGCGCTCGTCGATGCCAAAATCCTCGCGCCCATGTCAATTATTTGCGGCATAGTTCCTTCCGTCGATTCGACAACCGCCCATTGCACACGCGGCATATTTCCTGCAGGCGTGCGAATTGATTTGGCGTCCGCCGTCGCTGTCAGCATAATCATCACTCCCAAAATCGTTACGAAAAATTTTTTCATGACTCAACCTCCCAGCAAAGTGCGTGCGTTGTCGACGTAAATTTTTTCCGTCCAACCGCGCCTTGCAAGTTCCGCGTCGAAAAGTTTTTTTCTGCCGAGTACGACTTGCGCGGGCACGTATGGATAATCGGTTCCGAAAATAATTTTGTCGAGGCTCGTGACTTTTAAGAGCATGTCGAATTGTTCGGGCATTGGATCGCCCGCCGTGTCGAAGAATAATTTTTCAAATCCCGCCGCGAAGTTGACCGGCTCCATTAAATTCATCGACGCAAGCATTTTAAACATTGAATCGGCGCGTTGTTTCATGTAAGGCAAAAACGAGCCGCAATGCGGAACGACGATTTTTAAGTTCTGGAATTTTTCAAGCGTTCGATTAGCCAACATGTTCAAAACTGCCCGCGTTGTGTCGGCAGGGTATTCAAACAACGCCATAACCTTGCCCGTAACGACATTTTTTCTTGGCAATTCCCGCGCAGGACTTGGATGTATTATCACGAGCGAATTTTTTTTATTAAGCGCGGCAAAAATCGGATCAAGTCGTTCGTCGCCTAAATAAACGCCGTCAGAATTGCTAGCGACTTTTACGCCCAGTGCGCCGAGTTTTTCCGTTGCATAATGAAATTCTTCGATTGAGCCTTCGACGTTGGGCAAGGGCAATGTCGCCACAAAAGCAAATTTTTTCGGGAAATGTCTGCAAAGTTCGGCGAATTCCTCGTTGATTGCCCGCGCCGCGAATTTATCAGAAATATGCGGCGTCGCCATTGATAAAATTGTAAAGTCTATGCCAGCCGCGTCCATAAACTGCAAATGCGCTTCCACGTTCCATTTTGGCAACGGAAAGCCCTCTTCTGCCGTCGCGTCAATTTTTAATTTTTTAAGCGCGTCGATATAACTCGGTAGGATTGCGTGCGCGTGAAAGTCGATTGTCTTTGCTGAAAAATTTTCTGCCGCCTCTGCCGTCATTGCCAAGCCTCCTATCGTCAGTGCCAAACTCATTTTTAAAAATTCTCGTCGATTCATAATCTCACCCAAAAAAATTTTAGCACGCGGAGTTAACTTTAAGTCAAGAAAAATTTTTCGCGGCAAGAAATTTATTGTATAATCGGGAAAAATTATTTGACGAGGTGCAATGATGATAATTTTGATTGATTACGGCGTTGGGAATTTGTACAGCGTGGCAAAGGCGGTTGCGAGCGTTGGCGGCGACGTGAAAATTTCTAGTTCTGCCGATGACCTTAAACGCGCCGATAAAATTATTTTGCCGGGCGTGGGTGCGTTCGGCGATTGCATGAAAAATCTTGAGGCGACTGGTTTAATTCCGACGATTAAGCGCGAAGTTTCTGCTAGTAAGCCTCTCTTAGGAATTTGCGTCGGACTTCAGATTTTATTCGCGGGCAGTGAAGAATCGCCGAGCGTCGAAGGGCTAAAAATTTTCGACGGGCAAGTTAAACGGATTCAAGCGGGCGATTTAAAAATTCCACACATGGGCTGGAACTCTATAAAATTCAGTGCCTCGAAACTTTTTGCGGGCTTAAGCGGTGCGCCGTATTTTTATTTTGTGCACAGCTATCACGCCGCCCCAGACGACAAAAAAATAATCGCCGCAACAACTACTTACGGCGAGGAAGTTACAGCCGCTCTTGAGTTTGAAAATATTTTCGCGACGCAATTTCACCCCGAAAAGTCCGGTGATGTCGGCTTGCAAGTTTTGAAAAATTTCGTTGAATTCTAAGGAGGCGAGCACGTGGCTTATAATGCATTTTTTCCGCCTGCACAAGGTCAATTAATATTTGATGAAGTTGATACTCTTGAGTCGGAATTATCGCCCGCCGTTGAAACGCCAAAAAAACTTTTCCCGTTCAATCAAATTCTTTACGGCGTTCCTGGTACGGGTAAAACTTTTCTAACTGCCGCTTATGCCGTTGCAATCTGCGACAATCAACCGCTCAGAGAAACTCCGGATAAAAAAAGATACAAGCAACTTTGCGACGACGGCAGAATTAAATTCGTGACGTTTCATCAAAGTTACAGCTACGAAGATTTTATCGAGGGTATCAAGCCGACAATCACAAACGGAAATATTTCTTACGAAGTTAAAGCGGGCATATTTAAAAAATTTTGTGACGACGCACGGAATAAGAATGGGAATTTTGTTTTCATAATCGACGAAATAAATCGCGGGAATATCTCCAAAATTTTCGGCGAGCTGATAACGTTGATTGAAGACGACAAGCGCGAGGAACTTTCTGTAACGTTGCCATATTCGCAGGAAGAATTCACCGTCCCGAAAAATGTTTATATAATCGGCACGATGAACACCGCCGACCGCTCAATAGCTCTGCTTGATAGCGCACTGCGCCGCCGATTTAATTTTGTTGAAATTATGCCGCGCCCCGAACTTTTAAGCGATAACGTTGACGGCGTGAACCTGCGCGGGCTGTTGGAAGAACTCAATACGCGAATTGAAACGCTTTACGACTGCGAACACACAATCGGGCACGCTTACTTTATTAAGTGCGAAACGCTTGCCGATATTGCCGAAGTTTTTCGCAACAAAATTATTCCGCTCTTGCAAGAATATTTTTTCGATGACTACGAATTAATTCAAAAAGTGCTCGGCGACAAAATTATTAAACGTAAACCTTTGGGCGGTGATAAATTTCGCTACACCGTCGACGTTGACGCTTTAAAGGACGCTGAAAGTTACAAGCTATGATAACCGTCCACGAATACGAAAAAATTTTTGCCAACGATTTTGAACACTTCGACGAGCTAAGCAAATTTGTTGAGGCAAGCGAATTTTTAAGCTTAGGTTGGCAGAGGAACGGCGGCGCATTCGTTCAAGCTAAAAATTATGTCGGCGTGATTTGCTTGCCTAGCGGCTCTCAAATTGAAATTTTACCAAAGCTTGCCGCACCTGAAGATAAATTGCGTCGTCTTGTAGTGGAAATGATTCGCACGCTGAAAAATTTTCCCGGCAAAAAATTTCTTAACACCGAACTTGATACGGCAAAGTTGCCGCTCTACGAAATTTTTATCCGCAATTATCTTGAAATGGTTTTGGAACTTGTAAAGCGCGGATTGCGTTCATCGTACATTTTGCGCGAGGAAAATTTAAATTTTTTCAAAGGCAAGTTGCTCGTCAATGAAAATCTTCGTCGCAATGTTGCGCACCGTGAAAAATTTTTCGTTGAGTTTGATGAATACAGCCTCGACCGCCCCGAACATAGATTGATTAAATCGACGCTCTTAAAAATTTTGCACACGACCCACGAACAAAAAAATTTTATGCTGGCGAATCGTCTGCTTGCCGACTTTGATTCTGTTGAGCAGTCCTTTAATTATAGGAAAGATTTTTTAGCGGTTTCAATCGACAGACTTAATCGCGATTACAAAGTCGTCATTGAGTGGACGAAAATTTTTTTATCGGATAAAAGTTTTACGTCATTTGCGGGCAAGTCGCGAGCAATAGCTTTATTGTTTCCAATGGAAAGATTATTCGAGGCTTACGTTGCCGCGCAGGTTCAAAAGTTTTTCGCTGACTTCAACGTTAAAATTCAAGCAAAGAAGAAATATTTATTCGACGCGCCGAAAACTTTTGGACTCCAGCCTGATATTATCCTCGACGACAGAAAAATTATTATGGATACAAAATGGGAATTTAAAATTTCTGCTGGCGATATGTATCAAATGTTCGCCTATGCTAAACGTTATGACGCGAAGAAAATTTTTTTATTGTGCCCGCCGCAAGTCGACGGAAATTTTTTTTATCACGCGGAAGATTTTACCGTACAAATTTTTTGTGTTGACCTTTTTAATATGGAAACGAGCATGAATAACCTACGCGACTTGCTATAATCTTTTCAAAAGGCGGCAAGCGTTGTATAATCGGCGGCAGTAAGTTTAGGAGGGAAAAATTTTGAAAATGAACGGAGCGCGGGCACTGCTTGAGAGCCTGAAAAATGAGGGCGTCGAATTAGTATTCGGCTACCCCGGCGGCGTCGTGCTGAAACTTTACGACGAAATTTATAAAATGAAGTTCCCCAACATTTTAACGGGACATGAACAGGGCGCAGTTCACGCGGCTGACGGCTATGCGCGGGCGAGTGGTAAAGTTGGCGTAGTTATCGCGACTAGCGGACCAGGCGCGGCGAATTTAATTACGGGCATTGCAACGGCAAATATGGATTCGGTTCCGATTGTCTGTATAACGGGGCAAGTTGCCAATCCCGCAATCGGCAAAGATTCTTTCCAAGAAGTCGACGTTTACGGAATTACTACGCCCATAACTAAGCACAATTATTTAGTCAAGAACGCGAACGATTTGCCGCGTATTGTCAAGGAAGCTTTTTTTATTGCGCGGACGGGTAGACCGGGACCAGTGTCGATTGACATTGCCGCTGATGTGTTTAATACTGAAATTGATTTTGAATATCCCGACGAGATAAATCTGCGCGGCTACAGTGGCAAAAATCCCGTCGATAAGGCGGCAGTTGAAGACGCTGTTAAAGCTGTGGAGAGTTGCGAACGTCCGTTGATTTTTGTTGGCGGCGGCGTAACGAGTTCGGAGACTTCGGACGACTTGAGGAAAATTTTAACGCGACTCGGTTGTCCGTCGACTTCAACGCTTATGGGCTTAGGTTGC
>CAMJKR010000036.1 GCA_946406415.1 uncultured Selenomonadales bacterium
AGGGAAATATATTGCCTTCCTCGACAGCGACGACCTTTTAACGAAAACTGCCCTTGAGGAACTAGCTACTATTGCTGAAAAATGGCAAGCGGACGTTATTCACACGGAACGCGCTTACTTCCCCGAAAAGCAAAATGTCGACGGGAAATCCCAAATTAGATTGAGACCTGTAACTAGGGAAGTTGGCGGCTTTTGCAAAGAACCCATGCTTGAGACGGATAAACTTGCCGAGCGCGTGCAAAGGTTCCACGATAATCGATTCTTCGGTTGGGTGCAAAACAAACTTTATCGCCGCGATTTTCTCATATCCAGAAATATTTTCTTCGACAATCTTGCCGTTTCAGAAGATATTGTTTTCTACTTTAAAATCCTGTGCACTGCGCCGCGCATTGTCCGCGTCCCGAATATAACTTACATTTCCTGCGACAATCCCAACTCGATAACGCGCAGACAAATTCCCGTTGAACAGTCTTTACGCTCGCTTACTCACGTAATGGTTGAAGGCTCCAAAATTCTCAATGAATTTATGGACGGCATTGACTTCTTTAAGAAAAATCCCGCGTTCCGTCAGTTGCCGATTGATTTTCTTGTACAGCAAAATTTAGTTTGGACACAGAGATTTTACGACCAATACAAACCCTTCCAAATTGAGCCTGCCATGCGCCAAGAGCTTAAAAAATATTGCGGAGATTACGCGCCGTTCTTTACTTATCTTTTAGGCGTGGTTCACAATTACCGCAAGCAGATTATAAATTTTGCTAAAGCAAATAAAAAGTTGTCGAAACCGGCGAATAAGCCGAAACCTCCGGTCAAACCGAAACCGCCGCTCGTAAGTGTCATTATCCCGATATACAACGCGGAAAAATTTATCCCGCAGACTTTGGAAAGCCTCGTTTATCAGACATTGAAAGACTTTGAAGTTATTGTGCTTGATGATTGCTCGACTGATAATAGCCTCGAAGTTATCAAAGGCTACGTTAAAAAATTTGGCGGGCGGCTCCAAGGCGTCAAGATGAGAAAACATTCGGGCAGTTTGGGCTTGCTTTACAATGCCGGTCTCAAACTTGCTCGCGGCAAATACGTTACATTCTTCAACAGCGATTCCCTCTACACGAATACCGCCCTTGAGGAGCTGACGACCTTAGCTGACAAATTCAATGCAGAAGTTGTTCGCGTGCAGAATAGCTTTGTCTTGTGGGGCGGCAAGAAAAAGCGTCCAAACGCGCCG
Source organism: uncultured Selenomonadales bacterium (assembly GCA_946406415.1). Classification (GTDB taxonomy): domain Bacteria; phylum Bacillota; class Negativicutes; order Selenomonadales; family Selenomonadaceae; genus Quinella. The sequence goes on from CAMJKR010000036.1 coordinate 1,229, forward strand.
GAAATGACAGACTTCGCCGCGTTGACCAATCCTAAAAATTTAACTAGGGTAACGTACACCAGAGAAAAATTAACCGAACCGACCCTGGCAGAAAAAGATATTGGCGAGCGTATGCGCAAGTTCTATAGCTCTGGGCAGAATGGCTTTTGGGTTATGCCGCTCCAATTCTATCGTCGCGACTTCCTTATCGAAAACAAAATTACTTTCCCGGCTACACTTAACGATAAAGATACGACGTTTGCACTTGCTGCTTTGACTTTGGCGAAAAATTATTTGAACGCCCCCATTGCCGTCAACATTGTCCGTCCGTAATTAAAATTGTAAATTCTTGACATAAAAATTTCTCCGTCATATTATCGGCGGAGATTTTTGTTTTAGGAGAAGTTTTTATGCAAGCTCAAAACAACAATGCAGTTAAGGATTTAACGGTCGGTGAACCTGCGCGGCTAATTTTTTATTTTACGTTGCCACTATTGGCGGGCAATGTTTTTCAGCAACTGTTCGGATTTGTCGACACGCTGATTGTTGGACGATTTTTAGGCGTCGAGGCATTGGCGGCAGTCGGTTGCACAGGTCCGCTAATGTTTTTGATGTTGGGTTTTGCATTCGGCATGACGAGCGGTTTTTCAATCTGCACGGGACAAAGATTCGGCGCAAAAGATTTTGACGGCGTGCGGAAGAGCGCGGCATTTTGTATTGAGTTGAGTTTAGCGGTGTCGATTATTTTGGCGATTATCGGTGTAGCTTTTTGCCGTGATTTGTTAATTGCAATGGACACTCCGCCCGAAATCCTCGACGGCGCATATTCTTTTATCGTGATAATTTATGGCGGCGTCGTGATGTTCATTTTACACCAAATGCTGACGAATTTAATCCGCGCGCTCGGTGATAGCAAAATGCCGACGGTTATTCAAGCGACGACGCTTTGTATAAATATTTTACTTGAACCGATTGCGATTATCGGACTTGGATTAGGTATACCTGGCTCGGCGGCGGCTACGATTGTTGCCTTGACGCTCGGAAATATTTTATGCGTTGTCTACATAAAAAAGCGCGTGCCGTATTTGCATGTGCGCCGCGCAGATTTTTCCTTAGACAGAGAATTTTTAATGGAGCATTTGCGAATCGGCTTGCCAATGGGTTTTCAATCGTCAATCATAGCAATCGGCGCGGTCGTCTTACAAATCGCGCTTAACGGGCTGGGAAGCGTGGCAGTTGCGGCATTTGCGGCGGCGCACAGAGTTGACGGAATTGCCGTTATGCCGATGATGTCGTTCGGCGTGGCAATGGCGGCTTATACGGCTCAAAATTTCGGTGCAAAACAATTCGGGCGTATCGTCGACGGCGTTAAGAAATGTATTTTTATGTCGTGTTCGTTCAGCGTATTGGTTGGGATATTCAACATTTATTTGGGCGCGGAGATGATTGAATTATTCGTTGGCGTCGAGGCTCAACAAGTCGTCGAATATGGGCGATTGTTTTTGATAATTACGGGAGTATCTTATTGGGCGTTGGCGTTGCTGTTTATCTTCAGGTTCACGTTGCAAGGGCTTGGACAAAGTTTCGTGCCGACGCTGGCGGGAATTATCGAATTGATTATGCGGATAGCGGCGGCGATTTTTTTAGTCGATTGGCTGGGATATTTGGGCGCGTGCTTAGCGGCTCCGATGGCGTGGCTGGGTGCGCTGTTGCCACTGGCGACCTCATTCTTTATAACAGCAAGGAAATTAGTTAGAAGCGAATAAAAAAAGTCCGCTGTTAATCACGGACTCGGAATGATTTTAGATTTTATTAATCGGCGCAATACTTTTCATGAGCCTTTTTGTACCGATTTCGGGATTGGCAAAAGAAACGGTTATGGTTGAAGCATCAGTAGCCATGACGGTGCCAAATCCCCATTTTTTATGATTAAGTTGGTCGCCAACGCGCCACGTAATACGCGGTGCGGATTTTTTTTCTTCGACTACAACCTGCGCGGGGCGATAAGCCGTCGGTGGTTTATATGTCGATTTTGGCGGCGAAGATTTTTTTTTGACAGGACTAGGAGCAATTCCGGCAAAACAGCTTGCGGGAATTTCCTCGACAAATCTGGATACTGCTTGCGGTCGCATTTTGCCGAAAAACATTCGCTCTGCCGCCGCTGTGATGTAAAGTTTTTTCTTTGCACGGGTCAAAGCAACGTAACAGGCGCGCCGCTCCTCCTCAAGCTCGGTGTCGTCTTCTCTGTCCAAAGCGTTCGCGTGCGGGAAAAGTTTTTCTTCCATGCCAACAACGAACACCACAGGGAATTCTAAACCCTTAGCCGCGTGAACCGTCATCAACCTAACGCGGGATTCTTTCTCGTCTACGGCGTCGAGGTCAGTTATCAAAGCGACGTGATTTAAAAAGTCTTCAAGTGAGGCGTCCGGATTTATTTCTACAAATTCTTTTGCGCTGTCGACGAACGCCCCTAAATTTTCTTCACGCGAAATATTTTCTTTCTTGCCGACTTCGGTGGTCTCGTGCAACATTTTCATATAGCCCGATTCTTCAAGCACAGTCGTTATCAGCTGGTCAATCGAAAGATTATTCTCCGACTCCGTGAAACTCATCATCATTGCCGTAAAATTTTTAAGCCCTGCGCGGAACCGCGTATTAAGTCCTTCCACTTGCCCTAAAAGTTTTTGGTCGACAACGACTTCAAGAATCGATAGCCCGCGACTTTTCGCGAATTCCGCAATCCTGGAGACATTAGTTACACCAAGTCCGCGCGTTGGCACGTTAATTATCCGCCTGAGGTGGAGGTCGTCGCGCGGATTGGCTATCACGTGCAAATAGGCGATAATATCTTTTATTTCCTTGCGATCGTAAAATTTCAGCCCGCCGATTATGATATACGGAATTTCTTCCTGCATAAATTTTTCCTCGAACATGCGCGATTGGGCGTTCGTGCGATAAAGCAACGCAATTTCATTGTAGAGGAAATTTTCCTGCGCAACCAGCCGCTTAATTTCACGGGCAACAATCGCCGCCTCTTGCTTGTCGTCCTTGCAGTGCATGAATTGTAACTTATCGCCGTTCTCATTCTTAGTCCAAAGTTCTTTAGGCTTGCGGTCAATGTTGTTTTCGATAACGGCGTTGGCTGCCTGCAAGATAACTTTCGTCGAACGATAATTTTGCTCCAATAAAACGACGTGCGCCTTTGGATAATCTCGCTCGAAATTTAAAATGTTGCGCATATCCGCGCCGCGCCACCCGTAAATTGATTGGTCAGCGTCGCCAACTACGCAAAGATTTTCATACTTCGCGGCAAGCAAATTCGTCAACACATATTGCGCAACGTTCGTGTCTTGATATTCGTCAATCGAAATGTATTGGAACCGCTCCTGATACTTAGCCAACACGTCAGGATAATCCTTAAAAATTTTCACGGTAAAAAAAATCAAGTCGTCAAAGTCTAGCGCATTATTTTCCCGCAATTTTTTCTGATACAGCTTGTAAACTTCGTAAACGCCACGACGATAAAAGGCAGGATAATCCGCAAGAACTTTTAGGCATTTATCCGGCTCAATCAAGTTGTTTTTAAGGTCAGAGATTTTTAAATGGATATTTGAGAAAATATCTTCGCCCAAGTCCATTTCGGCGGCGCATTGCTTAACGAGATTTCTGCTGTCGCCTGCGTTGAATATGGCGAAATTTTTATTGAACTTCCCGGTGATTTCGATTTCCCGCCGCAAAAGCCGAGCGCAAAAAGAATGGAACGTACTCAAAATGACGCCCCGCGCAGGTGCGCCGATTAATTTTTCTGCGCGGGATTTCATTTCGTTAGCCGCCTTATTCGTGAAGGTTATCGCTAAAATGTTAAATGGCGAAATTCCCTGCGCGATTAAGTTTGCAATGCGACAAGTTAAAACTCGGGTCTTGCCGGAGCCGGCTCCTGCCATTATCAAAAGTGGTCCATTGAGGCATTCAACTGCCTCTCTTTGCTTAGGATTTAAATCTCTAAAAATTTCTTCCGTATTAAAAAAAAGTTGCTCATTCAAAAGAGCATCCCCCTTTTTTAGTGGTTGGTGGTTAGTGATTAGATTTATGCGGCGGCATTGGTCGAAAGGTTGTAGTACACGCCGCGTTGTTCCATTAAATTTTCGTGAGTGCCTTCCTCTGTTATGTTGCCATGTTCCAAAACCAAAATCCTATTCGAGTTGCGAACCGTCGCTAACCTGTGCGCAACAGTTATCGTCGTGCGGTTCTCGGAAAGTTTTTGCATAGCCCGCTGAATTTGGCGTTCGGTTTCGTTATCAAGTGCGCTGGTCGCCTCGTCGAGGATTAAAATTTTCGGGTTGCGCAGGAACATTCTAGCGATTGCAAGGCGTTGTTTTTGCCCGCCGCTAAGTTTAACGCCGCGTTCTCCGATAAAAGTATCGTAGCCGTTCGGAAGCTCGCTAATAAATTCATGAGCCTCTGCAAGCCGCGCCGCCTCAAAAATTTCCTCGTCAGTTGCGTCCTCGCGTCCATAGGCGATATTGTCCTTGACGCTCGCCGAAAACAGAAATGTATCCTGCTGAATCATGCCAATTTCCTTGCGCAAGCTGTCAGTCTTAACAGTTTTAATGTCGCGCCCGTTTATAGAAATTTTCCCGCCGTCGAGGTCGTACATGCCCAAGAGCAATTCGCACAAAGTAGTTTTGCCGCCGCCGGTCATGCCGACAATCCCGACGTGTTCGCCCGCCGCTATGCTAAGATTAAAATCGTTAAAAATCGGCGCGTTATTATCGTAGGCAAAGTTCACGTGGGAAAATTCAATCTCCGACGCCGTTTCAAGTTTAGCGACGCGCTCGGCAGAAAGTTCGCTACTTTCCGGCAAGCTCATAAGTTCTCGATAACGTTCAACGCCAGCCATGCCCCGTTGATAAACTTCCGTCAACATCATCAGCTGAAAAACCGGTCTCATGCAAAGCATCATATACAGCAGGAACGCAACCAAATCGCTAATTTTCATTAAGCCAAAACTTATCAACGCGCCGCCCAAAATTATTATCGTTAAGTTCATGACGTTGGAGAAAAAATCAACGCCGCCATGAAGTTTACCGACCGTGCGAAAAGAATTTTCTTGCACCGACAAAAGATTTTCGCCTGCGCGGAGCATTTTGTTAAGTTCCTTATCCTCGTTGCTGAAAATTTTTACGAGGCGAATTCCCTGCAAGCTCTCGGAAATTTGCCCGCTCAAGTTGCCGGTGTTTTCTCGCGCCTGCATGAACATTTTTTTCATATCGCCATTGAGTTTGATTGTCGATAAAGTTTTAAAAATCAGCAGAGCCGTAACGACGATTGCCAGTTGCCAATTCAGATAAAACAGCAACGCAACCGAGCCGAGCATTGTGATTGAGCAAGTTACAAATAGATGAGGGATTGCGAACATTAGGTTGCCGACTTCCGCAATGTCATTGACGAGCCGCGATAAAAGTTGTCCGCTCTGCGCGTTGTCGTAGAAGGAATAGCCCATGCGCAGTAAGTGCCGGAAAAGTTTTTCGCGCATTGTGAATTCAATTTTCGCGCCCATGCCGCGTCCGACGACTTCAACTTTATAGTTCAAGAAATAATTCACCGCGTAAATCGTTAGGAGTGCGCCCGCCGTCAAAATCATTTCCGTTGAAATGCCGTGCGGCAAAAGTTCGTCCATGACGTGGCGAATCAGCATAGGCGACAACAGTCCGAGTCCCGCGCCGATTAGCGACCCCATTACCACGAACGAAAACGCTTTCTTGTGCGCCGAATAACTTCCCGCAAAAAAATTCAGCCTGTCCTTGACCATTGCGAATCCCTCCCTGTTAACAAATACTCAATAAAAGTCGTCCTCGTTCTCCCGCTCAATCAGTTCAGTCAGTTGCGCGGAAATTTTTTCCAACGACTTCTTAAACGCTTTCTTTTCTTCAAAGCTGAAGTCGGCAAAAAGTTCTTCGTAGTCGGGCTTTTGCATTTGAAATCTTTCGCCCTTTTCCGTCAGCTCCACAATCAACGCCCGCTTGTCAGTCGTCGAACGGTGCCGCGTAATGTAGCCGTTGCTCTCCAACTTCTGCAGAAGCTCGCCCAAAGATTGCGGGCGAATATCCAAGATAAAGCCGAGTTCCTTTTGGCTGATACTGCTCATGCGCCGCAACGCCGTTAAAATGCGCCCTTGCCCCTGACGAGGATCCAGTCCGCCGAAATTTTTCCCATACCAAATCATGTTGTAACAACGCAACAGATGATGCGTTTCAAGTAAAGCGTTCGTCAAATTATTTTTCCGCTCCATCTTTAAAGCCTCCTTGATAATCTAGGGTACCTTACAAGTTGTATGTTACACCGTCCCTTAAATTTAGTCAATGTAAAATCGAATTTTTTAACAAAAATTTAATATCGCCAACGATAAAAGCAATCGAAGATTATTGAACGCCTGAAATCTTTCTGATATAATTTCCGCGATGCTACCACTCTCGGACTGGCAGAACACCAAACGAGAGGAGGTGTTTAGAATGCTTAGGGTTCTTACTACCCTTGTCCGTGATGTGCTCGTGCGTATCGTCGCCAAGTTCATCTACGACAAGTTCTTTGACGAGTAGCAGGCGTTAACAACTAGGTGCCCCAGACAATCGCAGTCCCAGCGGTTGTGGCAGAACGAAACCCCCGTACAGCGTCCCAATTCTGCGCGGGGGTTTTTCGTTTTGTGTCTAAAATGCTTAATTGGTTCTTACTACCATAATGTCAGATAAAACACTAACACACGTTTCGAGGTTTGTCAAGGCAAACAGCTTGTTTTTTCAAAAAATAGCAGGCGTCATCAACCCTTTACCCGCCCTCTAATCGGAGTCATCAGCCGGTTATGGTGAACGAAACCCCGCGTAGTTCACTACGCTACGCGGGGTTTTTCGTTTGTGTTATCTTGAACGCCTGAAATCTTTCTGATATAATTTCGTCGATGCTACACTCCTCTAACTCTACAGCAGAACTTCTAAGAGAGGAGGTGCTTGTAAATGTTAGATAGTATTCTGTCGCTGGTCTGGGATGTGCTCTCAAAAGTTTTGGGCAGTTACATCTATGACCGGTTCTTCAAAGATCGGAAGTAGCAGGCGTCATTAACCTTCTACCCGCCCTCTAATCGGATTAGCCAACTGGTTATGGCGAAACGAAATCCCGCGCAGTTAGCCAAGCTACGCGGGGTTTTCGTTTGTGCTTGCTTATGTTAGAAACTATTCTGTCTTGTCGTTAGAAAATTTACCACACAATCAATTTTTTGTCAATTATTTGGGCAAAACGAAACCCCCTTCGCGGTGTAGCAAACCGTTACAGGGGATTTTCGTTCGTGTTCGCTTATGTTAGGCTCATTCTGTCTTGTAGAGATTTATCTTCCGCGCCGTAAGACCCCGCCTCTGGGGATATAAGGCGTATGTTGACATATTGGAAAATTTAACGTATTCTACAAAAAGATTTGTATTTCATATACCGTGGGGCACACGGGAATTTACGCCTTTGGAGACCATGTAAGACGCATTGCGCAATGGTCGTTGAATTAGGAATCCCTCCGGCTTTAGCCGTGGGGAGTGTCAACACAAGCCCGCAACGTTGTCAAGGCAAAACCCGCCCCGAAGCCAAAAAGCCCGCCGACCGAAGCCGACGAGCTTTTTTAGTATCGAACAACATGCGCCCTTTCGGAACGCGATTAATCTTACTGGAGCAAGCTGAGAACCGCCGAGCTGTTCTGGTTTGCCTGAGCCAACATTGCTTGAGCCGCCTGCAACAGGACATTGCTCTTGGTGTAGTTGGTCATTTCTTTTGCCATATCAGCATCGCGAATCGTCGACTCTGCCGCTTGGACGTTCTCGCTGGAGGTCGTCAAGTTCGTGCTGGTGTATTCGAGACGTGCCTCTATCGCGCCGATTGTCGTCTGCTGGTCAAGAGCTTTCGTAAGCGCGTTTTCAATGACGTTGATTGCCGCATTTGCGTGCTCTTTGGTGTAAACGTCGAGTCTGGTGCCGTCCGAGCCTTTCAAGCCCAAAGCTTCAGAGCGCATATCGCTCATGCCGACTTTAATCGCCACGTTTGCTTCCGAGCCAATGTGGAAGTTCAACGACATATCGCCGGTCTGGTTTTCTGCGCGCTGATACTGCTTGAATTGGTCGAGTGCCGCGTTTGCCGCCTTCTTGACGTTGCCGTCTTGGTCGAGAATGCTGATTGTCAGACCGGAAATTTGGTTATTGACGCCGTTGCCGGTCGAGGCAACTGCAATGCCCGCCGTCTTATCAGGTGTGTAAACCGCCTTGCCGAACTTATCCGGTGCATCCGTGAAGCCCGTGCCTGCTGTTGTGTAATCGGGGTTATCTTCGTAAATCGACGTACCTGAATCCAAATCAGTGCCATCCGCTTTGGTAAACCATATTTTACTCGACGAAATTGTGTAGGTTGAAGATGACTCTGTATTAGGGAAATTCAAACTGCGATGAACTATGATATCATCTGTCGTGTTACCCTCTGCGTCAATATAATATCCCGTTAAGCCGCTTAACTTTGCGGTTGCTTCCTGATTTATAGAACCGCTATTAGTACCTGTATCGCCAGGATGTACAGTGTATTGGGAGTCAGTGTCTGGAATTAAGGTTTTTACAGCTGCTACCAATTTACCGGTTGCCGATGTGGTATCCGTTGAAGTGGCATCAAGTCCTGAAGCCGCATCTTTGTAAGTAGAGAGGTCAACGCCTTCTACCTCGATAGCTTTATCGGTGGTGTTTGTGGTGTCAACTTTAATGCCGAAAACCTCGGTGTCTTTGTCTAAAGTTTCGACTGTGGCAGTCGCGTTAGCACTACCTGTTTTGGCTGTATACGTGACTTTGATAGCAGAGGATTCGACGGTAGATCCGTCCGAAAGCGTAAACGTGGTGCTATTATTCTTATCCGAATAAAAACCAATATCCGCGAAGGTGAATGTAGCATCTTTCCCACCCGCGTAATCCTCTATTGCCGCCATCATATCATCAGGAACCTTCTGAGTGCCACCGGGTTTATACGTTCCGAGTGATTCAATAGTCGGTGAACCTTTGCTGATGAGACCATCGTTGGTGGTTGCCTTGACTTGTCCGAACGGACTGGAAACTGTAGAAGTTGCGCCCGTTGAGTCAGTCGCGACTGATTTTACCTGCCAAGAGAGGTTCAAAATTTCTGCAAGGGAGTTTTCGCCAACAGTGCCGCTAGCGAAGTTGATATTGCCGTTTTGCACATAAGAGACTTGCCATTTATCGGAGGTTTGAATACCGAGCGAGTCACCTGCGCGGTTGTTAAGGGTAGTCAATGCGTCGGTTTCAAGAGTGCCGGCTTCCAAGCTCTGGTTGAGCAAGATGGTTTTGGAGCTAATGGTTGCGTTGTTCTTGGAACCATCGATGAGGTATTTGCCATTGAACTGCACGAGGGCGTTGTCGTCGATTTGGTCGATGAACTGGTTGATTTCCTTTTGAATGGTCTGGCGGTCTTCGTCGGTGTTGGAGTCGTTGGCTGCGTTGATCGCCTTTTCCTTCAAAGCGCGGAGAATTTCGACGGTGTTGCCGACTGCGCCTTCAGCAGTTTTCATCAAGCTGGCGTCATTTTGGGTGTTCTGGTTAGCTTGGTCGAGAGAGCGGATACGAACGCGCATACGTTCGGAAATTGCATAGCCCGAAGCGTCGTCCTGTGCGCTGTTGATTTTCATACCGCTGGAGACTTTCTGCAAGCTCTTTTGGAGTGCGCTAGTGTTTGCATTAAGGGTGTTGAGCGTACGCACTGCGCTCATGTTGTTCTTTACTACCATTGCCATGGTTATTTCCTCCTTGATCTTTCCTAGAAAAATTTTCCTTAGTCGACGGTGTCCTTTCCGCCGTCAAACAAACGAGGCATAATTGCCGCCCAACCGTCGCCGGGTCTTGCAACTCGCACGCGTAACGAGTTACCGCAATTTTTTACTCGCTTATTATCTTTTCAAAATGTCCTTCTTGAAAACTTTATCGTTGATTAGGGACAAAAGCTTAAACGTTTCGGAAAAAATTTTTTCCCTTGCGCGATATTATACAGATAAATATTTTTGGCGTCAACTAAATCGCGGCGCGGCGGCAGAAATTTTCTTAACTTTTCTTGTTAAGCCGTTAAGCTCACTTTTACTAACCAAATCTTTTTATTTTATTGAACCATACTTTTCTTTTGCTAAGCCCAAAAGAAAAGTATGCAAAAGAAAAGGGCTTTCAACCCGCTTTTTTTGCATCACGCAAAAAGCGCGGGCGGCCGTCGTCCATGACGGCCGGGTTATCGCTCACTTTCACTAAATAATTTTCCGTTAAGTTTTCTTCGGTATTTGGAATTTATCTGCGGTATTTCCCGTGCCGAGAATTGCTCGCCCGTTTTCGATTGTATAACCGCCTGTCGGAACAGTTTTCGGCTCCGTACCTTCACCGTAGTAACATGTGCCGTTTGGAGCTTCAGGTTCTGATTGCAAATAACCAGCGTTAACTAAAGCTTGGACGTTAGCGGGATTTTTATCCTCGCCGTATTCCATATGATAAATTGCAATGGCGGTGTCGATAGTCGAGAGGTCGGATTGAATTTTGGCAGTGTTAGCAGCGGCAGTCACAGAGGTAAAACGCGGCACGGCGATTGACGCGAGGATACCGATAACCATGACCATTAAAATTACCTCCAGCGTCGCAAAGCCTCGTTGGTTCATATCAATTACTCCTTTTGCTTTTGTCGATTTTAAGATAATTTTTATGATTAATCAAGTCTTTTTGTCGAATTCCGGCGCGGTGAATAAACTTAAAATATCGAATGGCACGGCGCGTCAACTGTTCCGCCGCTTTTAAAGCGACCGTCACGTTGCTTGTCAATTTGGCTTGTTTGGTTTATTATAAAAAAAATTTATCGCGTGGGAGGAATTACATGGACGAGAAGATTTTAAATTGGGTGACGTTAGCAGAAAAGTTTTCGGCGAGCGGCGACCC
>CAMJKR010000037.1 GCA_946406415.1 uncultured Selenomonadales bacterium
ATCATTACCTGCCCCGCCATCAATCTTTCCGCCAGAATAAACAGTAACAGAATCGAAACCGTTACCGCTTGAGATTGAGTCGTTACCGTCGCCGCCGTTTATAGTTACGTTGGAGCCACCATTATTTCGGATTGTATCATTACCAGTCCCGCCATCAATTGAAACGTTGTCAGCTAGCCAATTGTAAATGTCATCTTTTCCCTCTCCGCCGTTGATTGTCACATTCGAACCGAAGTTGGAAATGTCATCGTTGCCCGCGCCGCCGCTAATTGTAACTTGCGAGCCTCTATTGTCAATGTGATCATCGCCTGCACCGCTGTCTATGCTTATCGAAGAGCTTATGTTATCACTGTAAATAGAATCGTTGTCCGCGCCGCTACTTATTGTCGCATTCGAGCCGAAGTTGATAATGTCATCATCGCCTGTGTCGCCATCGATTATAACATTGTCGCCCCAATTGGAAATGGTATCTGCGCCGGAGCCGCCGTTAATTGTGAGCCACCTGGATTATATTGGTCTCCGTTTTCAATGGTGTCGTTGCCCGCGCCGCCGTTTATGCTAACGTATTTGCCATAACCGTTGTAAATATAATCGTTACCTTCACCGCCGTCCATTGTGACTTCTTTGCTGTTATTGTAGAGGGTATCGTCGCCGGTACCACCGTTGATTGAAACATTTACGCCGTTTTGATTGTTAATGATATCGTCGCCATCACCAGCGTTGATTGTCGTATTGTCCGGCGAGGCAGTTACATATCCGGATCCGAACCAACCAGAGATATCTCGATTGAAAATGGAATCGTTGCCCGTGCCAAGATCGATTGAAACGTTCGAGCCGCTGTTTTGAACGGTATCGTCGCCACCGAGAGCATTAATCGTCGCATTGTCAAGAGTGTTGTTGAAATAATCAGCGTCGTCTGTGCCTTCCATGAGCAAAAAGCTGGTATCTTCGCCTTCAATGGTAAAAGAATATGCCGCTCCGACCAGAGTTATCCTACCCGTGCCGACTTTGACAATTAAATCCGATCCGACAGTTTCTTTAGAGTAAGTGCCGGAGCCGCCGCCGATTTGTAAAGTATCCGTTACACTGAAACCCTCGACAATATCGTTGCCGTCGCCGGAGGTATACTTAACCAGATTATTTTTTGACTTAGCCCCAAGGTTGATTGTGTCATTGCCGGTACCACCTTCGAGTGTAACTAAGGAGCCGTTGCCGTTTGCAATGTAATCGTTGCCTGCGCCGCCTTCGAGCGTGACGTTTTGAGCATAACTGGCATTGTGGAATCTGTCATTTCCGGCACCGCCGTTAATCAAGGCATTGGAGGCGAAGTTTTCAATAGAATCATCATCCGCGCCGCCCAAAATCGTGGCTTGTGTACCTTCGTTTCTAATGGTGTTGTTGCCGTTGCCCGCGCTGATTGAAACGCGAGTGCTTTCATTGTAAATGTAATCAGAGCCTAAGCCGCTGTTGATTGTTGCATAGTCAGTGTAATTATAAATTCTGTCGTCGTCGTCAGTTAACGCAAGGAATTTTGTATCGACCCAATAATCGCCCTCAATGTTGCCGTTTATGGTTAAAGGTTTACCTTTGGCATTTTTGAGGAGAATTGATTCATTTGCAACATGGACAATAACATCGTTGCCGCTGATTTGCGCAGAATAAGAGCCGCCCGAAATGCTGAGTGTATCAGTACCGTTGATGTTATAAATTGTATCGTTGCCGTCGCCTACTTTGTAATAAATCATACTTCCGGTACCAATCAGGGAAACAATATCGTCGCCTGCTCCCGCTTCGATTGAAACTCTGTTGCCGCTGTTGTAGATAACGTCGTTGCCTGCGTCGCCGCTAATTGAAGCATCGTAAGCACTTCCGACGCCCATGTATTTAGAATTGTAAATGGAATCGTTACCGCTACCGCCATTGAGAGTGAAAAAATTTCCGTAATTTGAAATGTTGTCGTCGCCGTTGCCACCGTTGACAGAACCCCTATAGGAAGATGATTCGTAATTTATAATTTGGTCGTTACCGTCGCCTGCGTCGATTGTGTTGTAGTCACCTTCATTGCGGATATAATCGTTGTCAGTGCCGCCGAGTATTACGGAATAATCTCCCACTGTGCGAATTGTATTTTTACCTGACACGCCTTCAACCTTAACGCTTGAGCCGCTGTTATAAACTCCGTCATCGCCTTCGCCGCAAATAACTGAAGCGTTTTTACTGTAATTTTCAAGATAATCATTACCCGTGCCGCCATCAACTAAAGAGTTCGCGCCTCTGTTAATAACTGTGTCATTGCCGCCGAGAGCCTGAATCGTCGCGCCTTCGAGAGAGTTTGAATAAGTGTCGTTGCCTTCGGTGAGCGTGATTATCAAGGATTGCCGTTCTTCGCCTTGAATATTAACCGCCGACAAACTAGCCGCACCGATTAAAGAAATTTTCCCGTCGCCGACAGTGACAATTAAATCTGATCCGACAGTTTCTTTAGAGTAGGTACCGGTGCCGTCACCGATTCGGAGTGTCGAAGTTTCGTTGAAGCCTTCGATTAAATCGTTGCCGTCGCCGTTGCTGTACGTGAACAGGACGTTTGCCCTTCCCATGTTGCGGATTGAATCGTCACCCGTGCCACCGCTGATTGAAACGTCGTCACCATAGTTAATAATATAGTCGTTGCCTTCATCGCCCTCGATTGTTGAATTGGAATCGTTGGCATTAATGTAATCATTTCCTGCCCCGCCAGAAATGGAAACGTTGTCACCGCTACCGGAGATGTAGTCATCGTCTGCGCCGCCGTTTAATGTAGAATACGCGCCGTAGTTGCGAATAGTATCTGCACCGGATCCGCCGTCAATCAAAACAGTAGCGGCTTCGTTATAAATTGAATCGTCACCGTCGCCGCCAAAAAGCGTGGCGTTCGTGGCATAGCGTGCATTGCTTATTATATCGTTGCCCGCGCCCGCATTAATTGAAACGTTGGAACTGTTCGAGCCGTTGAAAATGGAATCGTCACCTGCGCCGCTATCTATCGTAACTGAATTTCCGTAGGGGTTGTAAATAGAATCGTTGCCGTCGCCGCCGCTGATTGAAGCACTCTCGCCATAATTGGAAATGGTATCGGCACCTTCGCCACCCGTGATTGAAACGCTGTCCCCATAGTTATCAATGCTATCATTATTTGCGCCGCCGTCGATTAAAGATTTGTCGCAGCCGTTGTTGTGAATAGAATCGTTACCCGCGCCGCCCTTGACTGTGTTATGGTAGCCGCCGCTTAAGCTGATTAGATCCGCACCCGCACCGCCGTCAATGGAAACCAAATCAGTTCGGGAACCGTAGTATCTGCTGATAACAATGTCGTTGCCGTCGCCGCCGTCGATTGTTACGTATTTGCCGCCGCTGTTTTCAATGTAATCATCGCCCGCGCCGCCGCCGATTGAAACTTGCGAGCCACCGTCATTGTAAATTGTATCGTTGCCGCCGAGAGCCTGAATCGTCGCGTCTTCGAGAGAGTTTGAATAAGTGTCGTTGCCTTCGGTGAGCGTGATTATCAAGGATTGCCGTTCTTCGCCTTGAATATTAACCGCCGACAAACTAGCCGCACCAATTAATGTTATCTTCCCGTCGCCTACAGTAACGATAATATCCGAGCCGCTCTGTTGTGTGGAGTAGGTGCCTGTGCCGCCCCCAATTTGCAACGTCGAGCTTGAGTTGAAAGCGTAAATAATATCGTTGCCGTCGCCCTCTGTGTATTGAATCAGATTGTACTTTGCACTTGGACTTAAGCTTATGGTGTCGTTGCCGTCGCCGCCGTTTATTGTGGAAGAGAAGGAGCCTTCATAAATTTCATCGTCACCGCCGTCGCCGTTGACTTCGGATTCGTCACCAAAGTTTTGAATGTAATCTTTGCCTTCGCCGCCGTTCAGATAAGAATAATCGCCGAAATTGTAAATGGAGTCGTTGCCGCTCCGAGCATAGACTTGGACGTTTTTGCTCACGTTATGAATGTGGTCATCACCGTCACCCGCGTCGATGTTGGAACCCATGCCGTTGTTATGAATGGAATCGTTGCCGGCACCCGACCTGATTGTTACGAAAGAGCCGTTGTTGTCAACGGAATCTTTTCCGTCGGTCGTGCCGCTGAGCACAATGTTGTTCGTGCTGTTACTAATCACAACAAAGCGTTGCAGGTCGAAAAGAAAAATTTTTCTTAACATATAAGTCCTCTCCTTTCGAAAAACAAGTTAACTGTTAAAATCGTTGTCATTATAACCTTTAATCGACAAATAACGCAATACATTTAATTTAAAAATTTTATAAAAAAACAGCCGAGAAATTTTTTCCCGACTGTCTGAAATTTTTTATGTCAATTTTATTTGTTAGGCGAATAAGATTTCAAAAGATTTCCGGAGCTATCCACGAGCCTGATATGTTTATCCACGCCGCCCTGTACGACGATTGAACCATTGCCAATCTCGAACGTGACATTAGAACTGTCTGCAACATAATCGCCGACTTTGCCAGATAGAATCATAATCGAATCAACTTTTGTGAAGTCAGCAATTACATCGTTGCCCTCGCCGTTATTGTAAACGAAAATATCCGCGCCATCGCCGCCGTAAAGTGTATCATCACCCGCGCCGCCCCACAGCGAATCATTTCCTTTGCCCCCTTCTAGGGTGTCGTCGCCCTTGCCGCCAATTAGCGTATCTTTACCCTTGCCGCCGAGAATAGAATCAGCACCGTTGCTACCGTCAATCAAATCGTCTTCGTCACTGCCGATAATTTTGTTCGCTAATTTGTTGCCGGTTATGCTGATGTCGTGAATAACAGCGGAAGCGTCAATCATTACAACGGAGTTTTTGTAATCGTCGTAGTCGTTGATTTTGAATTCATCTTGGGAGTAAGCGGAAGTAAGCGTTGCCGCCGTGCCCTTGCTATTAAATTTAACGGCTTCAGGATAGGTGTGTTCGCCCTCCGCATCAACGTAGCTAATAACTTTATCTGCGCCGCCTGTAATCGTGATTTTATTTTTGTCGACGGTGAATATAACGTTACCATTTTTAGCGGTGATTTTGCCAACTGTCGCCGAATTAATTTGAATCGTATCTGCCTCAGCGTAATCCGCAATAATGTCATTGCCGTCGCCCGAATTGTAAACAAAGACGTCAGCACCTTTGCCGCCCGTTAAAATATCATTACCTGTGCCGCCTTCTAAGGTATCGTCGCCTTTACCGCCAACAAGTGAATCCGCGCCCTTGCCGCCGAGAATAGAATCAGCCCCGTCGCCACCGTCTATCGTGTCGTCTTCGTCACTGCCGATAATTTTGTTCGCAAGTTTGTTGCCCGTAATGCTTAGGTCGTGAGTGACAGCAGCGGCGTTAATCGTCACTACGGAATTTTTGTAATCATCGTAGTCGTTGATTTTGAATTCGTCTTGGGAGTAAGCGGAAGTTAAAGTTGCCGCTGTACCCTTGCTATTAAACTTGACGGCTTCAGGATAAGTGTGTTCGCCCTCCGCATCAACGTAGCTGATAATTTTATCCGCGCCGCCTGTAATTGTGATTTTATTTTTGCCGACAGTGAAGATAACGTTGCCATTTTTAGCGGTGATTTTGCTAACGGTGTCGGAATTAATTTGAATCGTGTCGTCTTCGTCATAGTCGGTAATAACGTCGTTGCCGTCGCCCGAATTATAAATAAAAATGTCAGCCCCTGCGCCGCCAGTCAAAATGTCATTGCCTTTACCGCCTTCGAGGGTGTCATCGCCTTTACCGCCAACGAGTGAATCCGCGCCCTTGCCGCCGACAATAGAATCAGCCCCATTGCCGCCGTCTATCGTGTCGTCCTCGTCACTGCCAATAATTTTGTTTGCCAGCTTATTGCCGGTTATGCTTAAGTCGTGAGTGACAGCAGCGGCGTTAATCGTCACTACGGAATTTTTGTAATCGTCGTAGTCATTAATTTTGAATTCATCTTTAGAATAAGCGGAAGTTAAAGTTGCCGCCGTGCCTTTGCTATTGAACTTGACGGTTTCGGGATAAGTGTGTTCGCCGTCCGCGTCGACATAAGTTATAACTTTATCTGCGCCGCCTGTAATTGTAATTTTCTTTTTGCTAGCCAGCGTGAAGATAATGTTGCCATTTTTCGCAGTAGTTTTGCTAACGGTGTCGGAATTAATTTGAATCGTGTCGTCTTCGTCATAGTCGGTAATAACGTCGTTGCCGTCACCCTTAGTGTAAACGAAAATATCAGCCCCCGCGCCGCCGGTTAAGGTGTCGTTGCCCTTGCCGCCACTCAAGCTGTCATTGCCTTTACTGCCGAGAATTGAATCGTTGCCGTCGCCGCCAAAAATCGTATCGGCTCCCGCGCCGCCGTCAATCGTATCATCTTGTGAACTGCCGGTTATTTTATTAGCAAGCTTATTACCCGTAATGCTTATGTCGAATAGAATGGCGGAAGCGTCAACTGTCTGAATATTTTTATCGTAATCAGCCAGATTAAAAGTCTCAAGCATGTAATTATCCTTCAGAGTAATAGTTTTGCTGTTAATTGCCGACGTGTCGCCATTATCAAAATAAACTTGTTCGCCGTTCTTGTCCACGTAAGTAATTTGTTTATCCGCGCCACCTTTAATGGTAATGTTTCCTTTGCCAACGGTTGCAATAACATCGTCGCCACTCGTCGAAAGGCTTGCCGCGCCCGATAAGATACTAATTTTGTCCTCCGCCGCGTAATCAGTGATAACGTCGTTGCCGTCGCCGGAAGTGTAGAGGAAAGTATCAGCTCCTGCGCCGCCCGTAAGAGTGTCATCGCCTTTGCCGCCATTGAGCGTATCTTTACCGGTTCCGCCGGTCAAGCTATCGTTGCCCGCGCCGCCTTCAATGACAACGTTGTTGGCAAAATTTTTAACCGTGTCATTGCCGCCGAGTGCTTGAATTGTAACACCGCTGACTGCATTGGTGTAAGTGTCGTTGCCTTCGGTGAGCGTAATATTTTTTGAATCAACTGTCGGGGTTAAAGTCGGTGTATAGTCGTCCCATTCGCAGATGAAACCTATTCTTTCGGCGTCCTTGTGATAGTCATTCCAAGTTCCGTCGCCCGGATAAATCTCAATGTGATTTTCATTGCTGGCACCATTGGGTTCACCAGAAGCCCAATTTGAATAGTCGAAAGTTTCACCTGTCAACCATTCCCAAGTGCCGTCGGTATTCTCGTCGGAGCCGCCCATCCAGTAGCCTGACCTTTTGCCATATTTAGCAAGCAGATTTTGAATTACTTCTTGTTCGCCGCTGTCGGTAATAGTTAACAGGTGTCCGCCGAGTTCCTCGCAACGAGCTTTTGCCTCTTCCCAAGTGACTTTCTCGTTATAAAGCCCGTAGCTGTGCCCGTTGTAAGTGACAATTTCCGAAGGTGCCATAAAATTTGCGTCGTTAATTCTAACTGTGGACAAGCCCGCCGCGCCTGCCAAAAGGATTTTGCCGTTGCCGACCGTGACGATAACATCACCGCCGCTAACTTGTGTGGAGTAAGATCCGCCCGTGATTGAAAGCATCGACGTATCGTCAAATTCGATGATAGTATCGTCGCCATCGCCCATTGCGTATTTGAATACACCAAAATTATTATGGTTGTGAATCCAGTCGTTGCCTTTGCCGCCTTCGACTGTCACGTCGTCGCCGCCGGTGTCAACGGTATCATCGCCCGCGCCGCAAGAAATGGAAGCGTCCTCGTTACAGTTGCGAATGACGTTACTTCCACTGCCGTCGCTGATTGTTACCTTTTCGCCAAAGTTGATAACGAACGTTTCATTATTTGTATTGGTGATAACTTTGTTGTTAGTGTCGTTGTAGATAATGTTGTAACGTTTAGCGTCGGAGAGGGACGAAACGATATTCAAATTATCCGACGTGTAGTTTTCAAGCGTTATCGTTCCTTTGTTGGGGATTTTAATTAAAACGGTGGAGCTGTCGACTCTTACTGAAGACCAGCTGTCCGCAATAACAATGCTTTGTGAATTTTCAGTGCCGCCGGAGTAGCTGATTGTGTCGTTGCCGCTGGTGTAGACGTAAGCATTTCCGGCACCGTACCAAGTCGAACTCCAATCGTTGCCAGCGCCGCCGCTAACTGTGATATTTGCGCCGGAGAATTCGAGCTTATCATTACCCTTGCCGCCACTTATGGAGACATTTTTAATTTCTGTCCTGCTAACGGTATCATCGCCGTCGCCGCACAAAACTGTTACGTTGTCGCCGTTGTTGTCAATATAATCATTGTCGCTTGTACCCGTGATAGTTTTATTGCCGTCATTGTTGTTGATATAGTTACAACTTTTAACTTGATCGAGTGAAGAATAAATATTAACCGTATCCGACCAGTAATTGCGGAGCGTTATAACGCCCTGCCCTTTGATTTTGACGATAATATCAGAATCAACACGGAGCGTAGACCACGTTGTACCCGAAATAACCAGCGAATGATATTCGTCAAAACCCTCGATTGTGTCATTGCCAGCAGTGTAGAGATAAGTCACACCAACGGGCGTCCCATTATAGACAATATCATTGCCCTTGCCGCCAGTTACTGTGGCTCCAACGGCTTGGGTAGGTTCAATGGTATCGTCACCGTCGCCGCCGTTGATTGAAACGTTCTTGCTGTTCCAGTTTCTTATATAGTCGTCGTCCGCTCCGCCGAGAAGAGTAACATTTTCGCTGTCGTTATTGTCCAGCGTATCTTTGCCCGCGCCACCATTCATTGTGACTTTGGAAGCGGTATTGTAAATTAAATCATTGCCCGCGCCGCCGTTGATTGAAGTGTTCATGGATATTGCTTTGTTGTCAATTTCATCGTTACCCGCGCCCGCGTCAATCGTGACACCTTCGCCGTAGTTTTCGATAGTATCGTTGCCACTCGTGCCACTTACCAAGGTCTCGTCGTCGTAGTTGACGTAAGCCATAAAAATCATCTCCCTTCAATGAACAAAACAAAAACATAAATTTTAACTTTGGATAATGTACCATAGTAGGGGGGGGGATTAGCAAGGGCTTAAGTTAAATTTTTGTTAAAAATTTTTACGAACACAAAAAAAAGACAGCCGAGAAAATTTTTCTGACTGCATAAATTTTTTTCTTGAAATTTTGGATTGCATCTTTTTAAATTACCTGGAAAAAATCCTTAGCTGTCTTGTCCTCAAAAATCTCAACATCGAAGTTTTTCAATTCGCCGCGCAGATATTCGGTAAGCGCATGGACAATCGGAAACTCCGTAGCGAAATGTCCGGCGTCGACGACGTGAATTTCATTTTCGACGGCGGCTTGAGCCTCGTGATATTTAACGTCGCCGGTTACGAATGCTTGAGCACCGAAAAATTTTGCCTTCTGAATAAAATCCGCGCCCGCGCCGCCGCAAATCCCAACTTTGCCGATTAAAAAATTTCCGGCGTCAACGAGGCGGACATTATCTGCGTTCAAAGATTTTTTTACGTGTTTAGCGAATTCAAGCGCAGTCATAGGCATTTCTAAATTTCCGAGCCGTCCCATAGAAAATTCTTCCTCGCCCAAAAATTTTACGTCGACGAGACCGATTTTTTTAGCTAACACGTCATTGACGCCACCCGCCGCGCTGTCTAAATTTGTATGCGCCGCGAAGACTGCCAAATTATTTTTTATCAGCCGTGCGATTTTATTTCCAAGCGGCAAATTGAAACGAACATTTTTTATCGCGTGGAAAATTAGCGGATGATGCGCAACAATCAACTGCGCGTCAAGTTCAATAGCCTGTGAAATATTTTTATCGAGTACGTCGAGGCATACGAATATTTTTTTGACTTCCGCTAACGGGTCGCCGATTAAAAGTCCGGGATTATCCCACTCTTCGGCGAATCTGCGCGGCGCGAGGCGATTAACGGCATCCGCCACGATTTGAACTGTACATTTCCTCATTAAATCATCTCCAAAAATTTCAACACGTCGTCAAAGGTCGTTGCTACGTTTGGATAATCAATTTTAGGTTTATTAATCACGACGACGGGCAAGTTTAAAATTTTCGCCGCCTCCAATTTTGTATCTGCGCCGCCGATTTGCCCGCTGTTTTTTGTTACGATAACTTCCGCGCCCGCGTGTTTGAATAATTCAATGTTTAATTCTGTCGAAAACGGTCCTTGCATAGCGATAATTTGTTTAGGCGTCAAACCCAGAGCCTCGCATTGCATTAAAACTTCAGCGGTCGGCAAAATCCGTGCAGTCAAGTTGCAATCTTTAAGCAAGTCGACAAAAATTTTTAAGTTCCTGCTACCCGTCGTGAGGAAAATATTTTTCCCAAGTTCAGCCGCTTGAAGAGCCGCCTCCTTGTAGCTGTCGACGTGGAAAATTTTTTCGTAGTCAAATTCAATCTCCGCTCGTTCATAGCGAACGTAGACAATTTGCGCGGATTGAGCGGCGTCAATGGCATTGGCGGAAATGTTTTTGGCGTAGGGGTGACTGGCGTCGACAAGAAAATTAAAATGCTCCTCGCGCAAAATTTTTTCCAAGTCGTCGCGGTCAAGCGGCTTGTCGTTAATTTTAATTTCCGCGCAAGTCTCCAAAAGTTTTCTGCCATATTCGCTGACAACGGAGGCAGTTACGTTAAAGTTTTTCTGTGATAAAAATTTGGCAAGCAACCGTCCATCTTCGGTGCCCGCAATTAAAAAAATTTTTGTATTCATGACAAGAATTTTAATTCAGCGGGAAAAATTTTTCAAGCGTCGAATTTTTCTTGCGCAATGTGCTATAATCGGCGCGAACAAAATTTTATGGAGGAAACAATGAAGATTTTAGCACGACAATTGACTTTGGATTTATACAACTGCGACACGAGCCGGCTTAGCAATATCGATGAGATAAAAGACACGTTAAAAGACGTCGTCAAAAGCGAGCCGCGATTGATTTCCGAAGTTATAGACGAGGGGCACAGCTCAATTATCGGCGCGTTCGCTGAAGGGCATATCGCTTTGCACGTCTATAAAGA
The DNA here is from genome assembly GCA_946406415.1 of uncultured Selenomonadales bacterium. Classification (GTDB taxonomy): domain Bacteria; phylum Bacillota; class Negativicutes; order Selenomonadales; family Selenomonadaceae; genus Quinella. Next base: position 10,996 of record CAMJKR010000037.1, read on the forward strand.
ACTTCGCTACGTTGCAGTTGATATTTTTACTTGTAGCGACTCTGATGAGCCGGAAGAGCTTTCCAAAGCCATTAGAAAATTTTTCCGCCCCGATAAAATTAAATCGACGTTTTTAAAGCGCGGCGATTTCGGACTGGAGCGCGAGATAAAACCTAAAATAAAAGTGCGCGTCGCTCCGTTGCGAAGAGTTAAAAACGCCGGCGCAAAAGTCGTAAAAAAATTAGTGCGGAGGGGCAAATAATGACTTTTACTCACGTAGCCGAACTTTATCGCAGTGTCGGCAAGTCTAAGAAGTGCACGTTTATTTTTTGCGCGGATCACGGCGTCGCCAAAGAAAATGTCAGTGCTTATCCGCAAGCCACGACTGCCGGCATGGTTCGCAATTATTTAGTTGACGCCGGAGCCGCCGCTAATGCCTTTGCTAAATTTGCTTATTCCGAGCTGTACATTGTTGACGTTGGCGTTGATGCGGATATTTCTGATTTAGTTCCCTATGGTCTCGTTGACAGAAAAATTTCGCGTGGCACAAAAAATATTTCCAAAGAAGCCGCAATGACTTTCGAGGACGCAATGGAGTCCGTTCGCATTGGCAAAAAGTTAGCGGAAGAGGCAATCGCGGCGGGCTGTAACTGTTTTCTTATTGGCGAAATGGGCATTGGCAATACGACTGTTGCCTCCGCTATGACTGCCGCTTATCTTAATTTGACACCTAGAAAAGTCACGGGGCGCGGCTCCAATATTTCCGACGAAAAATATGTACGCAAAATTAAAACTGTTCGCCGTGCGCTTAAAGTTAATCAGCCAAATCCCGACAGTTTGCTTGATGTGTTGACTAAAGTTGGTGGCTATGAATTCGGAGCAATGGCGGGCGTGATTATTGCGGCTTATCATCATGATTGCGTTGTAATGCTTGACGGATTTAATACTGCAGCTGCCGCGCTCATCGCTGAAGAAATTTTGCCGCGTTCGGTTGAATGTTTAATTGCTTCACACGTTGGGCGCGAAGTTGGTCACAGAGTAATTTTAAATCATCTGGGCTTGACGCCGATTTTTAATCTTGACCTTGCATTAGGCGAGGCAATCGGTTCGTCAATCGCCGCAAGAGTTTTAGACAATTTGATTT
>CAMJKR010000038.1 GCA_946406415.1 uncultured Selenomonadales bacterium
CTCGTTAAGATTTTGCGTGTCGCGTCCGACAATCCAACCGACTCTTTCACGGGCAAGGGTGAAATTTTCCCTTTCCAATAAAAAATAAATTTCGCGAGCGGCATCGCCTAAAGTGCGCGGAGAAATCATAAAGCTCAACACCAACGCTTGAATAAAAATCTGCGCGGCGAGGCTCGGAATTTTTTCTGTAAGAAATTCTATGCCGAAGCCAATAAGCAAACTTGAATACACGACGACAATAACTAGCACTCCGCCCTTGAAAACTTTAAGCGTCGGGCTGTCGAAGTCGCGCCGCAAAAATTTTTCAAACATGGAAATTAAATTGCCGATTAAAACGACGGGATGAAATTTACTGCGCGGGTCGCCAATTAAAGCGTCAATCAGGAAGGCGACGACTGCTGTTATCATTGAACTCATTAAATCAAACTCCGTGTTAGTGGTTAGTTGTTAGCTGTTAGTAATTTTTTCGCGGTGAATTAAAATTTTTCCTGCGAAGGAGGTTTTTACTTGAAAAAAATAATCGTGAACGCGGACGACTTCGGGCGGCACGAGCTTATAAATCGGGCTGTCGAGCGGGCGTTCAATTCTGGCTGTTTAAGGTCGGCAACGCTCATGGCGGGCGGCGCGGCATTTGACGACGCTGTTAAACTTGCAAAAAAAATTTCCGGCTTAGGCGTCGGAATTCATTTTACATTGGCGAACGGCAATCCTGTCTTACCGCCAAAAGAAATTCCCTCGCTCGTCACGGAGGAGGGAATTTTTCACGGCGATTATATAAAATTTCTCAAGCGATATTTGAGCGGAAAAATTTCACTGTCTGAAGTTCGTTCTGAGCTTGCCGCGCAACTTGAAAAAATTTCCCGCGCCGGTTTAAAATTAACGCACTTCGACAGCCATCAACATTTGCACCACGTACCGGGAATCACGGAAATAACGTTAAAGCTTGCACAGGCGGCAGGAATTGAATCAATGCGCGTGGCGAATACGAAAATTTTTGACGGCGAATTAGACAGCTTAGGAAAATTTTTAGGGCGATTGGGTTTGGGTTCGCTGGCGAAGTTTGCGGCTCATATTGCGCATAAAAAAAATTTTGCGACGCCCGAACATTTCGCGGGTATCGTCGCAGGAGAATCTGTTAACGAAAAATTTATGCTCAACTTGATTGAAAACTTGCAAGACGGCACGACGGAAGTTATGCTTCACCCCGGCACCGACAATCAAACTTTACAAGACTTTTGCCGATGGGAGCACGATTTTGAGGAAGAACTTGCCGCTGTGACTTCGCCAAAAGTTTTAAGCTTGCTTGCCGAGAAAAATATTTCAGCGATAAATTTTGCGGGGTTGATTAAATGACAAGAGAACGCATGTTAGAAATAATTCGCTTTTGCCTCGTGGGCGGCGTCTCGTTCCTTATGGACTACTCGATACTTTTCGCGCTAACAGAATTTGCCGGCGTCTATTATCTATACTCGTCGGCGATTTCGTTTAGCATAACGGTCGTATTTAATTATTGGCTGTGCGTTATTTACGTCTTCAAAGACGCGCAAAAGCAATCGACGCGGCGAGCGATAATTTTTTTCAGCACGGGCGTTATAGGGCTTGGACTCAATCAACTTTGCATGTGGTTTTTTGTCGACGTGGCGGGCGTTTATTACATGATTGCGAAAATTTTTGCGACCGCCATTGTGACGATTTGGAATTACATAACCAAACGCAAGGCAGTCAGCGGTTAAATTGCGCAGGCGTCGTACAATCTGCGTAAAAATTTTCCAAAGCCTTTAATCGTTGAATCAAACTTGAAAGGCTCCGTTAATCGATAAAAAATTTCGTGGAAGGTAAGCTTAGATTTTGTGCCGTCGAGAGCCGCGAAAAGTTTTTTATCGACGAGCCGCGCAGGATTTGCCTCGAACATTGCAGGGTTTATCAAAAAGACTTCTCGCCCGTTAAGCGTTTCAAGTTGTTTGAGCCACGCCGCGAACGCCTCCGCGTAAAAATTAAAATTCACTACGTCAGGCGCGCCTATGTCGACGCCCTTTAAAAAGTCCACGAACCACGGATATTTATAAGCTTTTGCGTCGCCTGCAACTAAATCGATTAGCACCGGCTTAATCAGTTGAACGTAAGCAAAAATAAATCTCGCGAATTGAACAAAGCGTTCACTCGACACGGGAATATCGCTCCAAGAAAATTTATCGTGCTCGTGTCGGCAAATGTATTTAAAAATTTTCGGCGCGTGCAATGGTCGCGAATAAAAATCAGCCGCCGCCAATGCGGCATAAAGTTCAACGATATGAGCCTCGTTGCGCTGATTCGCCGAACCAACGGAAAATTCCCCGACGGGCGTCATAACCGAATCGCCGATAAAATATGTCGCGTCAAAGAGATTTTCTTTCTCCGAATAATATTTCAACGCCGCCTTTGTATTCGGCAAAAAATTTTCACTGCGGGCAAAAAGTTCGTCCTTGATATTAGTCGGCGTGAAGCTGAAATACGGCAGAATCAACGCGCCGCCGATTGAAATTCTGTCAGCGTAGTCGGCAAGATTATTTTTCAACAAGCGGGCAATCGTCGGAAGCCCAGCCGCGCCAGTTCCGCCGAATACCGAACCCGCCAAAAAAATTTTTACGTTTTCGCCCTCGCCGATAATTTTTTCAATCTGCGCGGTCAACTTTGAGCCGTCATCAAATTTTTTAGCAAGGACTGCCGCACCAATCGACGGATGTCCTCGAAAGCCCTCGTTGAGCGTCGTATCGCGCTCTTTTTTTGTGTAAAGAATTTCGTACAGCTTGCCAACGGGCGTGTTGTTGTGGTGATAAAATTCTATCAAGTCGTCAAGATTTTTATCGTGCCCAGTCGGATTCCAGGGGAATGGACGCGCGATTGAAATTTTATTTTTGAAAAGCGGCGTGTCATTGCCTACGGAAAAATTTTGGAACGCGGCAAAATTATTCAGCGCGGTCGAGGTTCGCTCCAAATTGCCGTTGCCAACGTCAGGGTCAATCGCCGCAATATAAAGTCGCTCGTTTTCGGGCAAAAGTCCGGCTATGCAAATGTGCGTTAAACTCTCCATGACTTTTGCGCCTGTGCCGCCGATTGATATAAAGTAATAACTCATAACCGCCTCCCAAAAAAATGTGCGCCGAGTGGTGTGTACTTAAATGCAAGCGGCGTCGTAAAAATCGTTAACAGCCAATAGCCCACGCCCGTAAAAATCACCGCGAACAATCCGAAAATTATTCCGTTAATTTTTATGCCCAAAATCGGCGCGTAGAAGTGCGCAACGCCTAAACTTACTGCCAGCGACGCCATTAACAACGCCGCCCAAAAAATTCTTTTGCCTGCGCCAGCCGCCTCGTCGACTTCCAAAAAAAATCTCGCCGCCATAAACCAAATCAGCGCACAAAGTCCATTTGCTAAGCCTGCCGCTCGCGTCAATGCAAAATATTTTTCCAGCCAACGCGAATAGTTCATGTTGTCGGAGGCGGTTGCTAACTTGTGCCCCGCGATATTCGAGCCTAAATAATACGCCAGCGCAATGCACCCGACTGTTACCGCCGCGATTAAAAATATTTTTATAATCGTCCGCGTCGTTCGATTCATTAAATCTCAGCCAACTTTCTTAAAAATTCCGCGTCGAATAAATTCCCGTAATCCGAACGCATTAAATCAACGAAACGTCCCCAATATTTTTTTACGCGCTTAAGTGCAAAGTAATCAAAGTAATAAGGCAGAGGAATTGACGCCGAACAGCCGATATTGTCAATGATTCGGACGCGCCGTTCAGTCGGGGAAATTCTCTGCACAAGATAATTATCAGGATCGACGCCCGCCAACAAAAATTTTTCGTCGAAGTAAACGCGCTTAAAATCCAGCAAAAGTTTTTTCGTCGCGGGCAAAAGTTTTTTATCGCGTATCGTGTCGTCAAAAACGTTTAGCATAGTTTGAGAAATTTTCCCGTCAAAATCAAGCACGCGCTCAAAAAGATAGCCCTTGCCCTTTGAAGTCTCAACCTCGCCAAAATATTTTGTGAGGAGCGTCATAGAATCTGCGCGGCTACCTAAAGCTTTACGATAACCCATTTCCTTAGCAAAGTCGGGGTCGTCGGGCGTGCGCAAAAGTTTAACGCATAAATTTTTATCGGTCGGGTGCGCGTAAACAATTTTGTGATTGCCGTCGCCCAAAAATAAATCATCTGTCAAGTTAATCATGTCTATTACCTCGTCTTAGGAGCCTCGTCGCGTGTCGGCTCTGTTATAGTTTCGTCAACTTCTGGAATTGTTCGCCGCTCAATTCGCGGTTCCTCATAAGTGCGACGTTCAAGCGGATTAGTTTGCTCGCTTTCATAAGTGCGCCGATCCGTTGAATTAATTCGTTCGTCAGAATCTCTGCGTTCGGTCGAACTTGTCCGCTCGTCGGGATAATTTCTGCGTTCGGTTGAATTCGTGCGTTCATCGGGATAATTTCTGCGCTCGGTTGAATTAGTGCGTTCGTTAGAATAATTTTCGCGTTCAGTTGAATTCGTTCGTTCGTCGGGATAATTTCTGCGCTCGGTTGAACTTGTCCGTTCGTCGGAATAATGCCCGCGTTCAGTCGAATTCGTTCGCGTATCAGAAGTTCTGCTTTCCCTTAAACTTGAGCGTTCGTCAATACTACTGCGACGTTCACGACCTTTGCGCACGGGGGAACCGATATTGTCTTCGCCTTCGGGAATATCTTTTGCGCCGGAGGGAATTGATTCTCTGTATTCGCGGGCGTCGCGCTCAAAACGTTCCCTCAAATACGGGTCAACGCTAATTCCCAGCGCGTCGGCAACCGAAATCCGCAAAAGTTCCACGTCGGGTATCCAATAACTTATGTCGTCAATGTAAAGCGGGTAGCCAGGCACCATGTCGGTTTCGAGTCCGTTTTGCGCGGCGGCTTTAAGTGCACCGGCAAGCTCCAACAGTTGACGCAAAGACATATCAGTTTCAACGGCGTCAATTACTTCGCGAACGATTTTAGGAATGCGCGGAACAATTTCGGGCGAAGTGACTTTATCCATACACGCCGCCATAAATGCCTGTTGACGTTGCACGCGCCCGATATCGCCTTCCGAGTCACGATAGCGCACATAAGTTACAGCGGTTTTACCGTCCATGTGCTGTTGTCCGGGATAAAGATCAATGACAAGCCCGCCGTTGTCGTCCCAGGGGTCTTCGTAAAACATGCGCTTTTCAACGTTAATATCCACGCCGCCAATCGCGTCGATAATTTTAACAAAGCTACTTGTATCAATCATAACGTAATGGTCAATGTCAATGCCAAGAAAATTTTCAACGGTCGATTCAGTGAGACCGACGCCGCCATAAGCATAAGCCGCGTTGATTTTGTCGTAGCCGCGCCCGCGAATTTTTACACGAGTATCACGCGGGATTGATAGCAAAGTAGCTTGGTCAAAGCGCGGGTCAATCGTGGCAATCATCAGCGTATCAGAGCGACCAACGTCATCTTCGCGCTTGTCCACGCCCATTATTAAAACGATTGATTTATCTTTGGCTTTTATGAGTTCTTCCTCGTTGTTGTTGACGATTCGCCTGACGGGATTTTCTTCGTCAAACAAACTCGACGAGGCGAACATTGCGCCCGCCAACGCCGACGCCGTAAAGCACAGCACGAGGAAGATTATCGGCAAAAAGTTCCGTTTAGGTTTTTTATCCAACGCAACACCTTCTAAAGAAATTTTTAAACGCGGCAAATTATATCACAGTGCGCAAAAAAAATCCGCCCTCAACACGCAGTAAATCCAAAATTTTTTCAGGGAAAATTTTTTGTGTTATAATGGCGGAAAATTTTAGAGGAGGGCGGCTAAGTGATTGTCGTTAAAGACGTGAGTTATACTTACATGACGGGCACGCCCTTTGAAAAAACCGCGCTGAAAAATATTTCGTTTGACGTGGCAGATGGCGAAGTTTTAGCGATAGCGGGTCACACTGGTTCCGGCAAGTCGACGCTGATTCAGATTATCGCGGGCTTGATTAAGTTGACGAGCGGCACAGTTGAACTTGACGGCTTAAGCGTTGCCGATAAAAAAATTCGCCGCCTCGTCGGTATCGTTTTTCAATATCCCGAACATCAACTTTTTGAGGAGACGGTTGAGAGCGATATTGCGTTCGGACCGAAAAATTTTGGACTTAGCGACGAGGAAATATCTGCACGGGTTGAAGAGGCAATGCGGCAAGTTGGACTTAGCGCGGAGCTGAAAAAAGTTTCGCCGTTTGAACTATCGGGCGGACAGCGGCGGCGCGTGGCAATCGCAGGAATTCTGGCACTCAAGCCGAAATATTTAATCCTCGACGAACCAACAGCCGGACTTGACCCGCTCGCCAAAGAAAATCTGCTTAAAGAAATTTTCGGCGCGGTAAAAAAATCCGGTGTCACAATAATTTTAGTTTCGCACAACATGGAAGATATTGCCCGCTTTGCAAATCGTGTCGTCGTCTTAGCGCAAGGTGAAATTTTATTCATCGGCACGCCGCGTGAACTTTTTGCCCGTGAAGAAATTTTAAGCCGCGCAGGTTTGGAGCCGCCGCCGATAACTCAACTTTTACACGAGCTGAAAATTGATGAGCAAGCTTTGACACTTGACGAGGCAGAAAAAATTATCTTAAGCAAGGAGAGAGAATTACTTTGATTAAAACGGACAGAAATTTTTATTGGCTGTTGTTCAAGTCGACGTTTATTGTCAGCATGTTCACGGTTGGCGGCGGTTACGTCATAATCCCCTTGCTTAAAGCCAAATACGTCGACGAATATCATTGGATAAGCGACGAAGAAACTTTAAACATGGTGGCAATCGCGCAATCGACACCGGGCGTTATGGCGGTGAATACTGCTATTATGCTTGGCTATCGTATGGCGGGCGTCGCCGGTGCTTTAACCGGTATGCTCGCGACGATTTTGCCGCCGCTCATCATAATTACTATCGTCGCTACGTTTTATGATCTCGTCGCATCAAATGAATATGTTAAGCTCGTTTTAAAAGGTATGCAATGCGGCGCGACGGCTCTTTTGCTCAATGTGGCGATTGACTTGCTCAAAAAACAATTCTCTAAAAAACTCCTCTTGCCCATTGCGATAATTCTCGGAACTTTTATCGCTAATTTATTTTTCGGCGTAAATATTATGTTGCTCGTTGCCATTGACGGTATTATTGGATTTTTCCTTCTGCGCGATAAAAAATACGAGTAAGCTGAGATTAAACACCGCTTAAATTAAAATTTGGAATGAAACTTTTATCGGCAGTCTTGCCAATTTGCATAAAACAATTCTTTACACCGAGTTTAATCGCGTGTTCGATGACGGAATTATATTCAAAAGTCGTCAATGCGCGATTTATTTTTTTGAATTCGGCGGCGCGGTAAATCGGCGTGTATTGATTCATTAAGCTGATAAAAATTTTGTCGCCAAAAGTCTCGTAAAGCCAATCGACGATCTTAATCGCGTCGTGTCTGTAATTCGGCAAAACCAAATGGCGCACAATTAAACCGCGAATCATCTTCCCGTTATCAATCCGCGCGGCTCCAACTAATTCAAACATTTTCTTTATCGCGACAGTTGCAATGGAAAAATAATTCGGCGCATTGGAAAAAATTTTGGCTGGCTCGTCATCAAAATATTTTAAATCGGGCAGAAAAATATTCACACGTCCTCGCAATAGCTCCAATGTCTCCGGATTTTCGTAAGCATTTGAATTCCAAACCATCGGCAATTTCAAGCCGCCCGCCTTTGCAATGTCAATCGCCGCGCAAATTTGTTCGGTGTAGTGCGTAGGCGTCACCAATTCGATATTTGCCGCGCCACGTGCTTGTTGCTCGATAAATATTTCTGCAAGCCGTTCAATCGAAACCTCCGCGCCAAATCCCTCATGACTGATTACAAAATTTTGGCAGTAAACACAGCGCAAGTTACAATGCGAAAAAAAAATCGTGCCTGCGCCATTTTCACCGACCAGACACGGCTCCTCCCATTTATGCAAGCTCACCAACGCAATTTTTATTTTTTTTTCCGCTCGGCAGAAGCCTAAGATATTTTTTCTGTCCACTTTGCACCTGCGCGGACAAATTTCACACCTCATAAAATTTTCTCCTCATAATTTGCTGAATTGAATATTATAAAGATTGCTGTAGACGCCGCCCAATGCTAACAGTTCTTTGTGCGTGCCCGATTCGCAAATTTTGCCCTTGTCGATGACGAAAATTTTATCTGCCGCAAAAATCGTGCTCAATCTGTGCGCAATAACAAAACTCGTGCGCCCAATCATCAAATCATCAAGCGCGGATTGAACAATTTTTTCGCTCTCCGTGTCCAAAGCAGAAGTTGCCTCGTCGAGAATCAAAATTTGCGGATTTTTCAGCATTGCCCGCGCTATTGCCATGCGTTGACGTTGACCGCCGCTCAAATTTAAGCCGCGCTCGCCAATTTTAGTTTGATAGCCGTCGGGAAGCTCGCGAATAAATTTATCAGCGTTTGCAGCCTTCGCCGCCGCTATTACTTCCGCGTCCGTTGCCTCAAGCCGTCCGTAACGAATATTTTCCATAACCGTCGTCGAAAATAACAGCGTCTCTTGAGGAACGATACCAATTTGCTCGCGTAAACTGTCAACTTTTACGTCGCGAATATCTAATCCGTCGATTTTAATTGAACCTTCTGTAACGTCGTAAAATCTCGGAATTAAATTCGCGATTGTCGATTTTCCGGCTCCGCTCGGTCCCACGAACGCTATCATTTGCCCAGGCTTTACCTCAAAGCTAACATTTTCCAGCGCGTTGTGAATTCCGTCGTAGCTGAAAGTTACATTTTCGACGCTAACATTGCCTTTTATTGGCGGCAATTCTATCGAATTTGGTTTATCGTTCACCGTTTCGGGCAAATCTAGCACTCCAAAAATCCTGTCAATCGCCGCCATTGCTTTTTGCAGTCGCCCGTAAATGCGCGATAATCTTTTCACCGGATTAGCTAAGTTTACGGCGTATGTTAGGAACGCAACCAGCGCGCCCGCCGAAATTATTCCGTTTACAACTTCATAGCCGCCGAACCAAACGATAAAAGTTACTGCCACTGCCGCTAAAAATTCTACCGTTGGCGTTAAAAGGCTCGTGATTTTTACGTTATCTATTGTAGCCTTGAAATTTAGCTCATTTTCCACGCGGAATCGGTCTATCTCGTATTTTTCGCGCACAAATGATTTTACAACTCGAACCGACGATATACTTTCCTGCAAAAGCGACGTTATATCTGCTAATTTTTCTTGAATTATTCGGCTCGTCGATTTTATTTTTTTACCAAAAATTCTCATTGAAATTCCGACTAATGGCACCGTTATTAGCGTTAAAAGCGTTAATTTCCAGTCCAAATAGAACATCATAACGATTGAACCGATTAAAATCGCGCCCTCCGTGAACATTTCGATTAAATTATCTACTAAAGCCGATTGAATTGCTCCGACATCGTTTGTTAAATAACTCATTGTCTCGCCGGTCTGGTGTTTATCGAAATATGCCATTGGCATTCGCTGAAATTTCCTAAACATGACTTCGCGCACGTCTACGACCACTCTTTGACCGATATACGACACTAAATACGATTGTCCATAATAAAAAACGCCGCGTATCGCAAAAACTACTACGATACTCACTGAAATAAAATTTAACATTGCCATATCGCGTTCGGCAAGCACTTTATCAATCATGTCTTTAATTATCCACGGTAAATATAAATTTGCTCCCGACGCGCAGATTATACAGACGATTGCAAGCAAAAATCGCCCTAAATACGGCTTAATATATGCTAAAAGTCGCTTATAATTTTTCATTTGCTAAAAAATGGTTTTTCCCAGTCGTCGGGTCAGCCTTTTCCTCGTCGACAGATTCGTAGGCATATTTCATGACGCTACCGATTATGTACTTAACATCGTCGATATCCATTTTCTCACTCATTTTTTCACCTATTTAACCTAAAAATTTTTTTTCCCAGTCATCAGTATAGCCGAAATTTTTCGTGTCCTGCTCGTAAATATCAAGCTGATTATAAATCGTGTCCAAAACTTCGTAATAAGCCTGCTTACGTCCTTCGTTGAATTCATGCGGCTCTTCTTTAGCCTCATCGATTGATTCGTAGCCGTTTTTTACTACACGATAAATTATATACTTCATTTCGGCAGGAGTAAGTTTTTTTCTCACAGCGATTCCCCTCTCTTTTTTAGCTCGTCAACGCGATTTTGAATAGATTCTTCCATATTTTCAATTTCTTTTTGCCAATGTCTGATTCTTCCTGGCTGTCTTTCTGGTTTATCAAACCAATCGGAATAACTTTCCCAAGGATGTTCGATTTTATACTGATGAATAGCAATTTTCTTTTTCAAGCTACGAATTCCTTTGCGAAGTTGTTTAGCTGTCTGATATTCGACTGCATCTTCCGCGAATAATTGTAAATCAAATTTCAAAACTTGTCACCTGCCGTTTCCAAAATTTTTTTTGCTACGCGAGCCGCCGCACCGGATTCTCCGAGTTTTGCACACGCTGATTGCAATTTTCCTATGATTTCTGCGCGGCTGTCTAATATTTTTACAACTTCAGAGGAAATTTTTTGCGGTGTAACGTTATCCTGCAATAATTCCGGCAAAATTTTTTCGTCAGCTAAAATATTCGGCAAGCTAAAAAATTTTATATCGACCAAAAGCTTTCCTATAAAAAAATTTAACGAATTCATCTTATAAAGTACGACGCACGGTAAATTTAGCAACGCCGCCTCCAAAACGACAGTGCCCGATGTTGCGATTGCCGCATCCGCGATTTGCATTAAATCATAACGCCGCGCAGATTTAACAAGTTCTATGTTTAAGCCTTTAACGTCGATTAAATTTGAAATTCCGTCTGCTACCGGCAAAAAAAATCTTTTATTCGGCAAAAGTTTCACGGTTTCGAGCATTGGCGGCAGTAAAAGTTTAATTTCTTGCCTTCGCGAGCCGGGCATTAGCAAAATCACTTGTTCAGATTCATTTACGCCGAAAAATCTTCGCGCCTCTGCTTTTGACATTGATGGCTTAACGGTATCAACGAGCGGATTACCTAAAAAATAAATTTTTGCGCCTGCCGCCTCGTAAACAGGCAATTCAAATGGAAAAATCGCAATAAAAACATCAGCAATCGCCGCGCAAGTTTTGGCACGACCTTTTCTCCACGCCCAAGCCGACGGCGGAATATACGACAAAATTTTTATGCCGAATTTTTTCACACGACGAGCCAAACGCCAATTAAAATCCGGATAATCAATTAAAACGAGTAAATCGGGCTTTTCAGCGCGAATAATTTCTGTTAAATCGTCGAGGAGCTGAAAAATCTTGCGTAAATTTTTTAAAACCTCAACGACGCCCATAACATTATAATCTTTGTAATTGCGAACGAGTTTAACGCCCGCCTCAGCCATTAAATTTCCTCCGAAGCCGAGAAGTTCGGTTGACGGAGAAATTTTTTTTATTTCACGAGCCAAAGACGCGCCGTGAACGTCACCAGAAGCCTCGCCGGCGGAAAAAAATATTTTCAAAGTAAAAGCCACCTTTCGAGGGAATTATATTGGTGTGAGCGGAAAAATTCAACACAAAACAAATTTTGAACGTTTAAGAAAAATGATTAAAAAAAAATTCGCACTTACGGCGAAACTGTCCATTAATTGCTTATTTAATTTCGTGCTGATTAGTGACGAGCCACGTTTTTTTAGTTATCAATTTCAAAGTCGCTACGGAGTTTAACTGCCTCGCCGATATGCCGCGCAGAAATTAATTCTTTACCGCCGTCTAAGTCCGCAATCGTGCGCCCGACTTTTATAATTCTGTCGTAGGAGCGGGCAGAAAGTTTTTTCGTCTCGAAGACGGTCTTTAACAAATCTTCGGCCTCAGTTTCCAAAATGCAGAGTTTCTTTATCAGCGCGTGCGTCATCTGCGCGTTGCAAAAC
>CAMJKR010000039.1 GCA_946406415.1 uncultured Selenomonadales bacterium
GTAAAACGTGGAGTAGTTGAAAAGTATTCCGATCAGGCGCATTTTATTTATGAGCTTTTGCAAAATGCTGATGACGTTGGAGCTACTCGTGCAGATTTCATTCTTCTTGATGATAAATTGCTTTTTAAGCATAATGGTATAAGAAAATTTTCAATTTCTGACCCTGATAATGAAGACGCCGACACCAGGCTCGGTACGCTTGGCGATATAAACGCGATTACATCAATTGCGAATTCAAATAAGACTGAAGCGACTATCGGTAAGTTTGGCGTTGGTTTCAAAGCTGTTTTTCAGTACACTAATTCGCCTGCGATTTTTGAAGATAATGTTGCTTTTCGTATAAAAAATTTTATTGTACCTGAACGATTGTATTTTGATTATGAGGAGCGTAAGACGGGAGAAACGCTCTTTGAATTTCCATTTGATAAAGAAGATTGTTCTCGGGAGAAAGCTTTTGAAGATATTTCCAATAAGTTGCTTAAACTTAATTGCCCAACGTTATTTTTATCGAATCTAGAGGAAGTAACTTTCAAATTTGGTAGTGAAAATGGTGTTTACAAAAAGGAGCAGATTAACCGAAGAAACCTTGAGGATATTTCGGCGAAATTCCTTCGGTTGATTCAACCTAATACTGAGAGTCAAAAGTTATGGCTCTTTTCGCGTGAGTCAAACGGCAGAGATTATTGTGTTGGTTTCTTTCTTGACGATAAAGGTCGTTTAAAACCTGTCGATAAACCGGCATTTTGTTTTTTCCCTACAAAACGAGTCACAAAGTTGAAGTTTATAATTCACGCGCCGTTTTTACTTACAGATAGTCGCGAGGGAATTTTAGCGGGTAATGAGCATAATATAAAAATGATTAAGCTAATTGCCGAACTTGTCGCTGACAGCTTGCTTTGTCTCCGTAAATTGAGGTTGGTTGATGATGGTATTTTGAAGATAATTCCCGTTCGAGAAAATGATTTCTCTGACTCCGATGAAATTTCTTTTAAGCCTATTTTTAATATTGTTAAGGAAAAAATGTTGACTGCTAAAATTTTACCGACTCGCGACGGTTATACTACTGCTGAAAATGCTTATTGGGCAGATGCCCTTCATCTACTAGATATTTTTCCTGATAATCGTCTTGGTGAACTTATTTATAATCCTAATGCCAAGTGGATTTTTACTACGGTCAATAGAAATAATGCTGATTCTGATGTTAAAAATTATTTCAGCGACATTAAGTCTTTTACGGAAGACAGGATACTTGATAAGATAGACGAAAATTTTATTGAGAATCAATCGGTTGAATGGCTCCACAAATTTTATAAGTGGCTCTCGGAAAGAAGATCGCAAAAAAGAATTTTAGACGCCAAAAGTAAGCCGTTTTTTTTAGATACGAATCATAAGGCAACAGTAGCTTTTGATTTAGAGGGAAAACCACAAATTTTCTTGCCGACGGCAAATAATCTAGGTAATTATCGGACAGTCTGTGCAGAACTTCTGCAAAATCCCGAAACAGAAGAATTTCTTAGGGAAACGATTGGGATTGAGGAACCGACACTAAAAGATATGATTAACAATAAAATCCTGCCATTGTATGAAAATCATTCTGTCACAGACGACACAGAATATTTCAAGATACTTTTTCGATACTACAATTCAGAATGCCCTAATAAAGAGATTTCGACTTATCTTTTGGAATTGAAAAAAGTTATTTATTTGCGCAACCTTAATAGAACTTTTTCCAGTCCACGTGAGCTTTATATGCCGGAAACGAATTTTATTAAGCCTTTTGTCGCTGATAAACCTCAATGTTTAATTGATATGGATTTCTATCTTAATTTGGTCGGTGATGAAGACGAACTCAAGAAATTTTTTTTCAAGCTTGGTGTTTATGAGGAATTATACTATGTAACAAACGAAATTTTATCTTATTACGGAACTACTAAAGCTGACGAAAAACATTTCCAGATAATTTTCTATTATTACAAAAAGTTGACTTTTGGAGAAAGAGATAGCTATGTTAGAAGAATAAAAGGAAACCTTCTTTTTCTCAGGCAGGACGGGGAATTCGCCTCACCTAATGATTTGTATTTGCCCAATGCCGAACTCTTTGAATACTTTTCTGCTGCGAATTGTGCGCCGTTTCTTAACATAGATTTCTATCTAAAAATTATTAATGATGAAGAGCATCTACTCGAATTTTTTAAAGAACTGGGCGTATCTGAGGAAGTTCGTTACTTATCAAAAGAAATTAACGAATATCAAGCTCGCAATTTTAATTTGTCTTTTCCTGATAAATATAATTGGGAAGGTGTAAAATGGCGTGAATATTATATACAATGCAGTATAGAAATTGCAAAATCTGTTGCTGATAATAAAAATGCTGATAAATCTTTCGTCTTATGGAAACGACTCGTCGCTATTAACAGTGTCGCCAAACTGCGGGACAATATCAAAGGTGATTGTATATATTTCTTCCATAAAAGAAGATGTAAGCCCTACGAACCAGTTACTTTGAAAGATTTACGTGAAACAGCTTGGCTTGTCGACGACAACGGAAATTTCAAAACCCCAGCTGAGATAACAGTTGATACGATGTCAGAAGGTTACGATGTAACTTCAAAAGATGCTCTGGAGGTTATCGAGTTCTTTAATATTGCAAAAAATAATCGTCTTACAGCAGACGAACGTCACGATTTAACTCTTATAAAAATACTAAAAGAGAAATATAGCGACGAGGAAATTGAAAAGCTAATTGCTAATAAAAATAACTCGTTCTCAACGTTACAGAGCATTGACGCCCCCAGTATTGACACAAACAGTGAAGAGAAAGTCAATCCGCAGTCTGAAAAATTTGATGACATAAATACAAGTGAAAACACTGCCTTAGAAAAAGAAAATGATTCTTGTTATGCGCAAAAATCTGATAACGATAACTCAAACGAATACATCGAAGAAGAAAACAATTTTCCGCCACAAAAACTCTCTGCGAAAAAAATCCAATCAAATTCAACATCCATGCCTATTTCAACGTCATCGCCGTCTTCCGACGAAATCGAGGATAACATAGATTACGATAAAATGTTGGATAGGGCACAGAAGAAATTTGAAACGGAGAAACAAAAAATAGAAGAACTCGAAGCTTTACAACAAGATTTGCAACAAAAAGTTCAGAGTGGGCAAAAATATTCGTTTGGCTGGTGTAAAACACTTCTGAATTTAGAGATTCTCAACAGTTGTGAAAGAAAGTCAAACAACAAAGAAATCTCTATAACCTTTGGTCATGTAGAATTTGTAGAAGGAACAGAACGCACTCTTCTTTTGAAATATCCGAGCCGCTACATCCCACAATTCATCGAAGACTTGGAAAATATTCCTCTCGAATTGAAAACTGATAAAGAAACCAAAAATGTTGAAATTGAAGTTGCCGCCGTCAGAAACTATACTCTTAGCGTAAAACTCAAAAATGCAAACATGCTTAATGACCTCAAAAAAATGTTACCAGAAGTTAAAACGGCAACAATTTCGGCTAAAAATCCCATATTTCTGCTTGAGAAACTGCAAGAGCAATTTATCGAGCTTGGCTTTAACGATAATTACAATCTACGTGATAATCTCTGCGAAAATATTGAATTTGTCTTCGGTCCGCCTGGTACCGGCAAAACTTACAACTTGGCACAAAAAATTATTAAACTCATGAGCGAATCCTCAAAGAAAAAAATTCTTGTGCTGACTCCAACAAATAAAGCCGCCGACGTTATCGTCAGTAAAATTATTGAACTTGATAAAGAAAAAAAATCTTACAAGAATTGGCTCCTGCGATTCGGCACGACAAATGATGCGAACATCGAAAAAAGCGGCGTCTTTCACGACAAAACTTTCAACATCCATTCACAGTTAAAAAACGTCACGGTAACAACAATTGCTCGTTTCCCTTACGACTTTTTTATAACAAGCGGAGTAGGAAATTTACGTGACATTGATTGGGATTACATAATTATCGACGAAGCATCCATGATAATGCTTGCTCAAATTCTTTTGCCTCTGTACAAACAGAGACCGAAAAAATTTATCATAGCGGGTGACCCGTTTCAAATTGAGCCTGTCACAGTAATTGACCTGTGGCAAAAAGAAAACATTTACACGTTGGTAGCTCTTAATTCTTTTGCCGAGCCAAAAACTATTCCACATAACTATCCCGTTGAAACTTTAACAACTCAATATCGTAGCGTACCTGCCATCGGAAAAATTTTTAGTGAACTTGCTTACAAAGGAATTTTGAATCATGCTCGCAAAGATTCCGACCAACGTTCCCTTAAAATTGATAATTGGTTCGATGTAAAAACGTTGAACATAATCAAATTTCCTGTCAAAAAATATGAGAGTATCTATCGTCCAAAAAGACTTAACGGTACGTCATCATACCACATTTATTCCGCACTATTCACTTTCGAGTTTATCAAGAAATTAAACACGTGGATTGGAAAGAATACCGATGAAAATTTTTCAATCGGAATTGTTGCGCCCTATCGTGCACAAGCCGATTTGCTAGAAAAACTATTCGCCTCAGCTAAACAATCCGAGCAAATTAACAAGTGCATAGACATTCAAATTGGCACTGTACACACTTTTCAAGGCGATGAATGCGACATTCTTTTTGCTGTTTTCAATACTCCACCGACAATTTCTGCTTCCCCAAAAATGTTCTTAAATCGACTAAACATAATCAATGTGGCAATAAGTCGCGCTAAAGACTATCTCTTTCTCATAATGCCTGACGATAACACCGAAAACATAGAAAACCTAAGGCTGGTCAAAGAAGTTGAGAGACTTTTTGCAAATAACATGGTAAATTCAGGAGAATTTGCTACGCAAGATATTGAAAAATCAATATTCGGTAACCCAAATTACATCGAAGAGAATTCATTCGCAACAGGACATCAAAGTGTTAATGTCTACGCACGTCCTGAACGCAAATACGAAATTCGTAGTGAAGACAACGCTGTCGACGTTCAAGTTCACGAAAAACAACCCGAAAACTAAATATCTGGCACACATTCAAAATCACTTATCGGCTCTCCTCCAAATTCATCCTCCCCAAAATAATTAAACATCGCACAATACGTAAACGGTATTTCCGCGCCTATCTGTCCATTACGTTGCTTGAGAATAACCGCCTGCATATCCCGATTCTGCTTTGATTTGAGCTTGCGAACCTTCTTCTCCTGCTGTCCTTGCTTACATTTTGAGCCGTCTACTATCGAGTCCATCGCTGCCATTTGCAAGCCTATGCAGACGTCCGACGTATATTCTATCGCTCCAGATTCTTTTATCGACACCATGCTTATTACGTCCGAGTAGCTCGTTCGATTCATTGACGCCAGAGCTATCACCGGTATTTTATAATCTCGCGACAGCTGTTTCAACCGCAAAACATTATAGTCAACTGCTTGCTTGTCGGTCATATGCGGATCATGCGCCTTCAGTATCTGCAGATAATCAACGAACACTACCGGCAACGTCTCCAGCTCATATTCATATCTTTCCACAACTCGGCGAATGTCATCCGCGTCTATTGAACCCACACCGCAAATTGTCCGCAAGTACAAGCCCACTTCCTCAAATTGTTTCCTTGCCTCTGGTACCGTCTTTTTCTCCTGTATCAGAGAGTGCACCGTCTTTGCTTTGCTCGTCGCTCCATACAGCTCATACGACAAACGACTTATATGGCGTTCGTAAATTTCTTCCTCGCCCATTTCCAGCGAAATATACAGTACGTCTTTCCGTTGCCGCGCTATTTGATACGCCATTTGCAATGCGAACGCTGTCTTACCCGTTCCAGTCGCTCCTGGTATCACGTACAAACCCTCATACAAACCGCCCTCCAATGCCTTATCGAGACTTTTCCAACCTGTCGGAATCGCATCGCGAGCATTCGCTATGCTTACTTCCCATTTTGCGACCTTCGCTGAATCCGACAATGTACGCCGAGCTTCGCGCTTTAATTCCTCTATTCGTTGCGGTATTTTTTTCACTCCAGAAATAAAGTCCTCACGACTTTTAACTAAACTTTCATTCTGGTCTTTACATCCTTTTAATACCAATGGCAACTCATAATATCTGACTTGCATTTTTTGCAAACCCGTCATCAACTTTTTCGCCGCCGTACGACCCGCTTCATCTGCGTCCAAATCTATCACCAACGGTTTTTTCAGGCGTACTCCACTCTCCTTCAGCCAACTCAATAACTTGTCTACATTCGTCGTCGTGCCCAATGCTATCGCGTCATTTCCTGCCTCGATTACCGACAAAGCATCGAACTCGCCTTCGACAACAACTACATTCTGTTCCGACGTTCGCAGAACTTCAACATTAAAAATATTACTCTTGCCCGCTTTCAACTTCGGCATTTTATTTTTCGGGTCGACCGCTCGCGCCACATACGATTCTGCACCCGTTACGATTATCATTCTATCCGACGGCACTATCTTCTTGTAACCAGACACTAACCGCAACTTCGGATGTACCCAGTTTTTTATAAATCCGCAACCGTAACGCAATGCTACTTCTTTGGAAATGCCACGCCTTTGAAAAAAGAAGTTCCCTATTTCTTTCCTCAGGTTTTCCCTCCCCATCTCTATATCCATTGCTATCATATCTGCTACCTTCAACTCATCCGCTACTTCCTCTACCGTTTTTGCCTTTGGTACTGACGCAACTTTTTCTGTCGAATAATATTCTCGCGTATCTAAGCCGTACATCTTCAGCACTTCCGAGATTGCTTCTGCGTTTGACAGATTGTGCTCTGCCGCGTAAAAATTTATCACGTCTCCGCTTGTCCCACACTTAAAGCATTTGTAACGGAAACTTTGTCCCCTTATAAGTTTTACTCCCGTGCCGTCTGAACCACTTCCATTTTCGCACACAGGACAAATATAACCGCCCTTTCGCGCCTCTTGCGTGAAATACACTTCCGGATGCTCGTGGACATACCTAATCTTGTCCTCTAACATTTTTCTGCCTCCACCAAGTTTAACTTGAATACTATTTTATGAAAAGCTTGCCCCATTTTTACGAAGCCCCAAGAACTTATCAGCCCGACCTTCTGCCAATAACCGAACATCACACTAACCGTATCGCGGATTATTTTCTTCTTTTTGCGAGTTGTCACATCTAAGCTCAAATCCTTAAAAAACGTTTCAAACAATATACCCGTATTCAAGTAATGGTTGCTCTTATTTTTTATCAGCGAGAACTTCGTAAGAAAATAGTTAGCAATCAATGCATTCTGAATTGTCTTCCGACACGGCACCGCCATGTAATGAGCCGACCACGACGTTATTTGATTCAACTTCTCTGCGTACATAAATATCGGAGACTTCCTATTCAGCTTGTACACTGGAAATTTTCTTTCACGTGTCTCATTTTCAAAGTCAACGACAGTCATATCAAGAAGATTTTCCCGCAGAGCTACCGGTCTGTACTTTTCCCCGCGCACTGTAATCGCTTTACTATTCCCCAAATTATCTCTCAAATCAAAGGTCAATTTCATCCAACTCAGTCGCTCAAGTCGTCGCTCCACAAATTCCACTATCTCATCTTGAAAATGGTCGGCGACGTTGCCGAAGATGTGTTGCAAAATCCTGCGCGAGCTAAATGTAGGCTTTTCCCCCACTGGATAACTACCATCACTGTCTGCCGCCGCGTTTCGAGTTATCGAATACAGCGCATTCAATATCAACTCATCCGCCACGTCAAACCGACCACTAAACGACACTCTTTCATCCGCATAATCCAATCGTGCAAATATGAACAACGTACGACCTTTATCAAACGCCGTCTTAAACCCACGACCTACTTCCCCCACTTGCAATTTTTTCATTAGTTTCGTCACTCCACTGAAATGCTGACTCGGTAAAACATCCACCAACCTAACTAGAACCCCGTCACCAACAACAGAACAATTAGGATTATACATTACTGACGGAATAGCAATCGCTTTATCCTTGAATCTTTTAAGTTGCCTTTCAGAGTAAAAAACCGAATTGTTTTTCCCTACCTTATCGGGTATCAATTCTCCCGATTGACGCAAATACTGAAGTTTCCTAATAGACACACCAAGAAATTTAGCGGATTCTTTAGTTGAGTAAAATTTTTCATAAGTCATAGAGTGTTATAACACTTCCTTTCACTCTAATTTTCAGGCTCAAATGCAATACAATTTAATGTAACACATTATAACTTGGAAAATTAGATTGTCAATGATATAATTCCACCAAAAAATACACACGTCCGACGAGTCATCGACACAGCCCGCCGACGTTGCACCGACAACTGCCGCGAAGATTTGCCAACCTTAGTGCAAACTTGAAGTTTCAGACCTTAGAAAAAAGAAGTTGGGGGAAATTATCATGCCTAAGACTAACCGTATTCCTAAAAAAGTCGCTCATCCTTCTAGCGATAAATATCCGTTCTCTGTTTATCTTGGAGCTAAAGAAGCAGAAGCAATTAAAGCTATTTCTCTTGCTCAAGATATCAGCTTAAGTTCTGTCATAGTCAATTTAGTACAAGAAAGCTTATCCGACGAAAAGTATCAGACGGCAATTAAAGCTTATCGAAATTTTAAGGACTCATTGAAATGAACAGCAACTTTCTTTTTTCAAAGGTAACTTTTCCTTAGAAAAGAAAAGTTGCCGTTTTTTTTGCGGAAGGCGGCTTTGAGTTTTTTTCTTTGTAAGCGGGGCGGCACTTAAAGAGCCGCCCACGCGCTATAGAATCTTATGATTCTTATACGCTTTTGGGTTTTGGCGAAAAAAGCCGCATTACCACTAGACAAAAATTCCCTTTCAAGTGGTGCACAGGGTTCCTTGTACTCGGTAACCCCGTTCCTTGTACTCGGTTTAAGCGTTTCTTGTACTCGGCAAGTGGTGCAAACGGCGTCAGGACGCGCTAAAAAGGGTAGTCAAATAGTCAAAGTGGTGCAAACGGCGTCAGGACGCCATTTTTTGATACAGGGAACCTTAATGACGTTTATAGTCAGAGAATGGCGTAATGACGCGATTTCAAGTGGTGCACGGCGTTTCCTCAAGTGGTGCACGGCGTTGGAGCAATGGTTATCTGCTGTAGGCTTCAATTTTGTTTCGGATTTCATCTTTTTCAAGGTCGGAAAGTAAATCCCAATTAATTAAGTCCCAATCAATGTCGGGGACACGAGAAAGTTGCAATGGTACGATGCCAAGTTCATCAGGCTTTGAATAGTTGGTGTTGTTGGGCTTAGGTTTTTTCCACGACGGCGGCGAAGTAGTGGGTTGGAAATTTTTTTTGCGCTGAAGATTGGCGGAGTGAATCACGTTGGCTATGTATTTTGGAACATTATCGGTACCGGTTTTTTTAATGAAGTCCTGCATGATGTTTTCTGTCTGTTTATAGTTGCCGTGAGAGGCGAGGAAAACGTGAACGATAGCGCGATTAACGTCGTGGCAGTAGGTAGAGAAAGTTTTTTTCCAGAAATCAATGGAAGAATCGATGTGTTCGCGCCAGAGTTCAGGAACGTCAGTGTAGTGTTTGGTTTCGGCTTCGAGTAGGTTGAGTTGATGCTGAAGAAAATCGCAATTGGCTTGAGCAATGTCTTTTTCGCGTTGAAGTTGTTGATTTTGTTCCAGAAGTAAATGATTGAGAGCCATAGCTTTAGCTCCGTCTTGAGATATTTGGTGCAATTCGGTGAAGTCAGTTGTGGGAAGTTCAGTGTTATTTTTGTCTTCGGATTTGAAAATAAAGCCGGAAGAGGAAAAGTGAGCGTTTGAGTAGATTTTGTCGATATTAGTTTGAGTAAGTAGAGCGGAATTAAGGTCTTTGGTGTATTGTTGAAGTTCCTGTTTAGCTTGTTGAGCTTTGAATTGATTGAGTTCGAGGTAATTGCGGGCGTGATGTTCGCCGCGTTCAAGTCCGTAGAGCCGAGAGACTTCGCGATGAAAGTCGGTTTGAAGTTTTTCAAGAGATTTGGGGTTGAAAACATCGCGAGCAGAGAGACGCCCGTCGGGAGTGACGGGAATGATGCCGATATGAATGTGCGGATTGGATTCGTCGAGGTGGCAGTGGCAGTACACGACATTTTCTTTTCCGTATTTATGTTGGAAAAAATGGAGGGAGTCTTTGAAATATTGTTCACGTTTGTCTGCGCCGAGTTTAAGCATGAAATCAGCAGAGGCACCGACGATAATGTCTTCAAGACCGACAGCGTCGGTACGAGTTTTGCGTTTCAGGTTGAGTTGCTTGATACGTAGCCGGACGTCGCTGATTAAATTTTGAGGCGATAAGTTTTCGATGGAGTGATTGAGATGAGAGCGAGTTAGGTCAATATCGGGATTGGTTTTGACGCGTTCACGGTCGAGAAGATGATGACGAATGCCAGCAAGTCCGTTGAGTTTAACTTTACCGGCATGAAGTTGTTGATAGCTCATAAAAAAAGCCTCCTTAAGTTGATAGCTAAATTGTGGCATAAAAGGAGGCGTTCAAAGTCTTATGTTTTTGCATTTTTGAAGTTGTAGCGGCTGTGAAGTCGCGAACTCGAATGTGCCCAAATTGGGCACAAATAGGTGAAAAGAATAACGAAAGCTAGGCTTGAAAATTATGTGAAAATAGTTTGGTTTTTATTTTTGTCATTTCATTGCTTTCATTTGAGTAAAATGTATACCCCGCTATACATTCCTTCGGAATGGCGGGCTCTGCGAGGCTGAAAAAATTTGTGTAATTTGGTCGCGTTTGGAGATTCATATATTTTTTTGACTGTGTTATAATCTATTAAAGGGGTGATAAAGTGCTAAGTAAAGATGGAAATAAGAAATACCGCGATTCGGTTTTCCGAGACTATTTCAATGAGCCAATTCGATTGTTGTCGTTGTGTAATGCAATTCTCGATACTCAATATTCTGATGTTGGAGGGTTGAGTATAAATACTCTTGAAGGGGTTTTCTTTGATAAGCAGAAAAATGACATATCATGTACAATCGGCGATAATTTCTTGGTGCTGGTGGAGCATCAAACTAGTGTTAATGACAATATGCCTTTTCGGTGTTTGTCTTATGTCGCTGAATTGTTGAATAATTTGGTTAAGAATAAAAGGAAACTCTATAATAAGTTGTTAATAAAGTTTCCGGCTCCACGTTTTATTGTGCTTTATGATGGAGACGCTAAAGAACCGTTGCAGAAGACAATGCGGTTGTCGGACGCTTTTGGCGGTGATTCAAGTTCGCTTGAGTTAGTCGTTACGGTGTACAATATAAATCATGGCTTACGGCAACCTTTGTTGAAAAAATGCTCGTATCTGAACGATTACAGTGTATTGGTCGGCAAAGTTAAAGAAGGAATCCGGCTTGGTTTTTCAAGGCAAGACGCAATCATCCGTGCTGTCAAATTCTGTCTCGAAAACGGCATAATGGGCAATTATCTTGTAGAACACTCGGAGGAGGTTTTCAATATGTTAGCTTTAGAATGGAATATGGACGATGCTTTACAAGCTCGTTTTGAAGATGGTATTGAGGATGGCATTTCACGTGGTATAGAATCGGTTGCGTTGAATATGATTAGTATGGGAATGCCATTTGATAAAATTCAAGAGGCAACGAAATTATCTATAGAACGTATTAAAGAGCTTGCCAATAAATTTATTGATTGATGTAAGTTTTTAAATGTGTATTTCTTTTTTCTAGGAGAAGATACTATGACACCGCAAGAAGAAAAATATTTTGAAATGTTGGTTGAAGACCGTGAGGAGAATTCTAAAGTTCTTGAGAAAC
>CAMJKR010000040.1 GCA_946406415.1 uncultured Selenomonadales bacterium
TATCCAAGTCGCGAATGCGCCAATCCCAAAATTCAACCGCGTCGAAACCGTCAGCCTTAGCCGCCGCAAATCTCTCGTAAAAATCTTTCTCGGTGTAAAGCGTGTCAATACATGCGCAACGTTTCAACATACCGAACGCCTCCTTATACGTCGACTTCGGAAATTTTAACGGGACGACCTTCCTTGCAAGACTTAGTAGCCGCCGCCGCCATGAGCACCGGATAAAGTCCGTCTTCGACAGTTACGGGCGTTTCTTCGTTGTTGATAACAGCTTTTGCGAAGGCTTTCATTTCGGCAACAAAAGCTTGCTCATAACGAGTCCACATCACTTGATAAGCCGTGCCGCCAACTGTGCCGTTAGCGTCTGCAAAAGTTGCCGTGTTAGGAATGTCGTTGCCGTTCATAGCTACGCCCTTATCGCCGAAAACTTCAACGCGCTGGTCGTAACCATAAACTGCGCGGCGGCTGTTGTCGATAACGGCGATTGTGCCGCCCTTGAATTTCACAGTAATGACTGCGGTATCAACGTCGCCAGCCTCACCGATTGCCGGATCAACTAAAACTGCGCCAGCCGCGTAAATTTCCTCAACCTCGTCGCCAGCAAGGAAACGCACCATATCGAAATCATGAATTGCCATATCCGCGAAGATACCACCCGAAACTTTAACGTAAGCAATCGGCGGGGGTTCAGGGTCGCGCGAGCTAACTTTTATAATATGCGGCTTGCCGATTTTGCCTGCGCGAACCATATCATAAACAGCGCGGTGATTGTGGTCGAATCTGCGGACGAACCCGATTTGACATTTAACTCCGGCTTTTTTAACCGCGTCGATAGCCTCGTAGACTCTCTTAATGTCGTAATCAATGGGTTTTTCGCAGAAAATGTGCTTGCCGGCTTTTGCCGCCTCGATGATGAAATGAGCGTGCGTGTCCGTCGAAGAGCAAATCATAACTGCTTCAATCTCCGGATCGTTCAAGATATCGTTCGCGTCTTTGGTGACGTTTTTGATACCGAACTGCGCGACGAAAGCTTCAGTCTGCTCGTTGGCGAACGGGTCAGCTACCGTCTTGATTTCCAATTCGGGAACGAAAAGCGAAATGTTCTTGCAATGCACGCGTCCGATTCTCCCGCAACCTATGATGCCGATTTTCATTAGAAACTCTCCTTTCAAGTTGAAGAAAATTTTTACCATTAATTGAATAATAAACGCTTGCACGGAATAATCACAGCCGAAAAATTTTTTGAAGACGCCGCCTCTGGTTGGTAAAAAAAATCGCCCATAGTCGGGCGTGTAAAATTTTTGGAATCCGCGTAAGGATTTTTAACTATCGTCGCGTGCCAATAAATATTCAATCGGTTTGCCAAAAATTTCAACGAGCTTGGCTTTGTCGCGTGCAGTAAAATTTTGTTTGCCGCGCATCTTTAATGAGACGGAAGACACAGATACGCCTAAAATTTTTGCAAGGTCGCAGTAAGAAAAATTTTGTTTAGTTATTAAGTCAAGTAAATTTTTAAATGGCGTTTGAAAATTTTTCTTTGGCAAAGTTACCAAAAATTCATCATGTTGAAGTAAATATTCTATTGGAATTCCGAAAAATTTTTCGAGCTTTGCTTTGTTCTTATCTGTGAAATTATATTTGCCGATTAGTTTGTAAGATACGGAAGTTGGACACAAATTTAAAAGTTTAGCAAGTTCCTTGTAAGAAAGTTGCAGTTTTTCAATTTCGTTAATCAAATTTTTATAAGGAGATTTTCTGCGCCTGTCTATCGACATCTTAGCTTTAGTTTTTTTTGTATGCCGAAAGCCTTTACGTAATTCCGCTTGCAATTTACGTGTTTCCGTTGTGTGTGAAAATCCTAATGTTCCTTCGCCGCCGTCGGTTTGATTATAGCCATTGGGGTGCTTGCAGTTGATTTTGGCAATCCAAAAAATTTCGCGTTCGTTGAGCTGTTCTTGAGTTTCGCAATCTTCGAGGACTTCGATTGAAAATTTTTTCACACCGTATTTGATAATCGCTCTGCCGATATGAGATTTTTTGTTATTTGCATGTTGATTGAAACGCTCTTTGATTGATTTAGTCGTTTGCCCGACATAATTCCTGCCGTTAAGCTTATTCGTGATTTTGTAAATAACGCCGTAAGCCATATGCATTCCACCTTTCCGGTTGACAAGCAAGGCGCGGGCGTTGTAAAATTTGAAATGGAAAAAGCTCCACGCCGTGCTTAGGATTAATTTTGGTAAATCAATCTTAGCACATGTGGAGCTTTTCCGTCAATCAACGCAGAAATTTTTCGCGGTATTGGCTCGGACGCAAACCCGTGAGCCGCTTAAAAATCTTAACAAAATATTGATAATCGCTGAAACCCTCCGAAGTCGCTATGACGTTAATTTTTTCGGAACTCGTTGTGAGCCGCTCTTTAACGTGTTCTATTCGCAAATCCGTCAAGTAGTCGCTGAAACCCTTGCCAACGGATTTTTTAAACAGCGTGGAAAAATACGACGGGTTGAGGTGCACCACATCAGCAACGCTCGTTTGAGAAATTTCCTCGCGATAATGCATTTCAATATATCGCAACGCCAACCTTATCGCAGGGTGTAAATAATCTTTGCTACGGTGCCCGCGCAACTCGTTCAAAAAATTTTCCAGTAGCGTAAACCACTCGGAAAAGTTTTCGGCTTGCAAAGGGGTTGGCAAAATATTTCGCTCTTCGGTAAAAAGTTCAGTGATAAATCTTAATAAAATTTCGGGGCGAAGTTTTGCGGACAAAAGTTTTTCGCGGAAGGATTTCAGAACGGCAGAAAAATCCTCGTCAATGTAGCTCAAAGCCTCGACAAGTTCGCGTCCCGCAGTTTTCAGCTCAACAGCGATTGTCGTTGCTAACGGTGATACGTCCTCAGCAGAGATGATTTTTTCATCGCAGTAGAATGAATCTGCGCGGGCAATGTAAAGTTTTTGCCATTGTTTTGACAGCTCCACGATATTTTTTTGCGACGGTGACAGAATAATTTTCAGTTCTAAATTAAAATACAGCTTCGCGAAATTTTGAAGTCGCTCAGAAATTTCTCGCGTGCCGTCTTCAATAATCAAGCCCCAATGAAAAAATCCGCCCTTGCGCGAATCGAAAATCAGCGGCTGAACTTTATCGCCAAATAAATTTCTGCACGTATTCAAAGTCATTTCGGAAAAGGCAGATAAAAAATTTTCGCGTTCGGCGTTCGTTAAAAGGCGTTCACGTTCGCGCCACTGTTCGGGAATTATCATAAGAACCGCCGCCGCGTTAAAATCCGTGTTAATTTCCGCGTCGCGTGCAAATTTTTCTAATGTCGATACCTCGCCCGCGTCGAAGGCATGAAAAAAATCTTCACGCAATTTTTTTCGCCCGATTAGTGCGAGCCGTTCAATTTCAGAATTATTTTCTTCCGACTCGAACGAAATTTTATTCAGCGCGTCAAGTAAATTTTCTTCCGTCAAATTGTTTTTCAACAGATAATCTTCAATGCCGAGCTTCATTGCCTCTTTTACGTAAATAAAATCGTCGTGACAACTTAGGATTAAAATATGCGTCGACGGCGAATTTTTTTTTACCCAGCGCGTCAGCTCAATCCCGTCCATAATCGGCATTGACACATCTGCAATCAAAATGTCCGCGCCTTCGCGTTGCAAAATTTCCAGAGCCTCGCGACCGTTTTTGGCGTCGCCGATTATATAAAAGCCCTGCGCTTCCCAATCAGTCATTTGCTTTAGATACGTGCGAACAAGAAAATCATCGTCGACAATCAAAACTTTTTTCATCACTACCTCCTAAAAATCCTCTTGCAACAGAAAATGTTCAGCGTTGTCGGCGGTAATAAGCTCATTGCGAATGAAATTGTACTTTTGCACGGGTTCGTTGTTCATATGCGCCGCAACGACTTCAATCGCTAACCTGCCCGACTCGTGCCCGTCCTGCGAAATAAGCGCGTCAATTTTCCCGTTTTTAACCGCCATTATAGCATCATTTTGCGTATCGACGCCGATAATCATAACCGGAAAATTTTCCGTCGTCTCAATAACTCCTAAAGTCATAATCGCGCTTGTAACGAAAATCCCGCGTGTGTTCGGGCGTTCGCGCAAAAGTTTTTCGGCTTGCGTCATCGCTTGCCGATATTGAGTTTCTGCCGCCATAGTTTTGCCGATTATCAACGAAGAATTTTTTTCAATGTAGTCGACGAAACCCGCCGTCCGCTGAATGTGTGCATTTTGATTCGCACTGCCGGAAATTACACTTACCTCCGAGCCAGCGGGAAGATTTGCCGCCATAAACGCCGCCGCCATCTCTCCGACCGCGTAATTATTTGAGCCGATATAAATTATCTCGTCAATCTCCTCGTCAATCGAAAAGACAGGGATATTTTTTTTGCGTGCGAGGTCAACAAATTCTTTCGTGTGATTGATATTCGTCGGAGAAACAATCAGCGCGTCAATATCGTTTGCAAGTAAATCGCCGATAATTTTATTTTGCTCGGCAAAGGCAGTTTCGTTTTCGGCAGTGATGACGATTAAGCGCATATTATTTTTTTGAGCTGCCTCCGTCATGCCCGAACGCACCGATAACCAGTGTTCGCTGTCCATTGCCTTAAGCACAACACCAATCGTATATTTTGGCGGCGAAAAATTTTCTTCGGACTTTTGTATTGAGTAAGACACAACCGCGATTAATAACATTGCCAACGTTACATAGAACAGCGCGATAAATTTTGTCATGAAGTCACCTCAGCGGGTAGGACGATTGAAATTTTCGTAAAAGTTTTACCGTCGCTCTCGCAAATAACTTTGCTTGCGTCGCCGTAATAAAGCCGGAGCCGTTCCTTGATATTTGCGACGCCTATACCCGAAAAGCCGCCGTGAGCCTTTTTATCAGAGGGTTTAGCTGATAAATTTTTTAACACTTCAGGCGAAATGCCTTTGCCGTCGTCTTCGATAGAAATAATCAATTCGCCGCCCTTTAACTCGGAACTTATCATAATGCGGCAGAAAGTTTTTTCGGGGCTTGGTGCGTGCAAGATACTGTTTTCGACGAACGGTTGAAGAATCAAGCGCGGCACACGGCACGATAAACTTTCCTCTGCCAAATTAAAATCCACCGCAAAAGAATTCATCAGCCGAAATTCTTGCAACGCAATATATTTTTTCAACGTAGAAATTTCTTCAGCCAATGTTCCGAATTCACCTTCGCGATTAGTGCTGACTTGCAGGAGTTCAATAAAATTTGCAAGCAGTTCGCCAATATTTTTAGCACCTTGAATCATCGCGGCGAATCGAATTGAATTCAGCGTGTTATAAATAAAGTGCGGACGGATTTGATATTGCAGGGCGTTTAGTTCAGCTTGACGCTTCAAAACTTTTTCATTAGCAAGATTATCTATAAGCGTTTCTATATGTTCAAGCATGTGATTAAATCTGTCGGCTAGATAGCCAATCTCGTCATTGCCCTCAACTTTCGCGCGCAATGAAAAATTTCCATGTCCTACAGCTTGCATAATTTGAGCAAGATTTTCGACCGGCTCATTGAGTTTAGCGGACAAAATATAAATAAAAAATGTCGACAGCAACAAAATAAAAATCACGCCCAGCACGCTAAGAATTTGCATGAAAATAATTTTGCCGTAAATTTTTTTCTTGTTTACTAAAAGCAAAACCGTGCAACGCGATAGCGGCATTTCAACACAAGTACCAAAAAATTCTTCGTCGCCTAAAGTTAAAGATAGTTCCGTATTTTTCTGACGGACTTCACTAAATAATACATTTAAATTTTTTTTGTCAATCGCTCGACTTTGCGACACGACATTTCCTGCACTGTCGAACATGACAATTAAATTGGAATCCGCCATACCAATATCATCAAGATAAGCGTAGTAAAGTCCGCGTTCACTTATTTGCGTTGTTATGAAGGCTTCGGCTCCCGAAACTTTTGCTTTATAGAGAAATACTTTTTTTGTAGCTGGACTTAGGATATTTTCAATGAACAGCGGACGTATTCCCGCTTGCTGTTCTATAATTCTATGCCAAGTGTTAGCAACCTCGTTATCCAATTTCTGAACAGAATTATATTCTTCCGAGCGCACTAAAATTTTTTTCGCGGGCATGTAACAATAAATATCATCTGACAAAGAATTTTTCTCGCGATACTCTTTAAGACGCGTCGCCAGTTGAGTAAAATCGCCTTTATTTATTAACTCCGTAATCTGCATATCAAAAGATATGTCCAGCGTCATACGATAGATTCTTTGAAAACCCAAGTCAGCATTTTTCGCACCGATAAAAATACGTTCGTAGAGCGAGGAGGCGTATTCCGAATAAAAATGTTCAGTAGCATAATGATAGAATAAGAGCATCGCAAAAATTATTCCGAGAACGTTAATAACAAGTGCCGCCAAAAACATTTTGAAACGCATATTCCAAATAATTTTCATTTGTTAATCTCCTGCTTGCGCCACTAGTAGTTTGCAAGGTAATTGTAATTCGTAATACATAGAAATCATTTGGCTTCGTTTAAAAATTTCAACGCCCTGCTTTTTGCTAAAAATTTCGGAAGCTTATTATTGCACAAGCTTTTTTCTTTTAACCATTTAAAAATACATGTTGCAAAGCATTATAGCACAAAACAACCAAATGAAAATATTACTACGATCCTGATTTCCTTTTTGCTTAGAGTTGTAGAAAGTTCTGCTCAAGGTCACGTTCTCACTGTTGAATGAAAAACAATTAATGAGTAAAATACTACAAAAGATTTACGAAAAATTTTTGATAGGAGGGCGACGATGGAAATTTTGGTATGCATTAAACAAGTTCCCAGCTCCAACAAAGTGGAAGTTGATCCCGTAACTGGAGTTTTGAAACGTAACAGCGCAGATGCAAAAATGAATCCTTACGATTTGTTTGCATTGGAGACGGGACTTAGGCTCCGTGAAAAATATGGCGGAAATCTCAGCGTCCTAACTATGGGACCGCCTCAAGCGGCAACTATACTCTACGAAGCTTTTGCTATGGGCGCGGATAAGGGCGGACTTATTACCGACAGGAAATTTGGCGGCTCGGACGTTCTCGCCACAAGTTATACGCTGTCTCAAGGCATTCGCAAGTTCGGCAAGTTCGACATTATAATTTGCGGTCTTCAAACTACCGACGGTGATACTGCCCAAGTGGGTCCGGAAGTTTCAGAAATGCTCGGTATTCCCTGCGTGTGCAATGTTCGCGCTATCGACAAGGTGGAGGGCGATTACATAATTGTTGATATGGAAATGAGCGAGGACATCGAGAAATTGAAAATCCCGTTTCCATGCCTTATCACGGTTCAAAAAGACATTTACGAGCCGCGCTTGCCCTCTTACAAAAAACAAAAGGCGACGGCGAACAGAGAAATCAGCCGTTACACGCTAAACGACATGGAAGATAAAAACGAAAAACATTACGGGCTTGATGGCTCGCCGACTTGCGTTCAAAGAATCTTCCCGCCGACTTCCGATAAAGTTCAAGAGACGTGGACAGGTTCCGGCGAAGATTTATCCCGGCGTATTTATGGCGCGTTAAAGAAAATGAAATTTACTGCTTGACGGGAGGGCATTATGGGAAAATTAATTGTGCATCAAGAAAAAGTGCAAGACATCGCCGCGCTTATAAAAATTTGTCCCTTCGGAGCTATGGAAGATAAAAACGGCAAAATCGAAATCAATGCTGCCTGCCGCCTTTGCAAACTCTGCGTTAAAAGGGGCAAGGGCGTTTTTGAGTTCGTCGAGACCGAAAATCTTTCCGGAATTGATAAATCTGTTTGGCGGGGCATTGCGGTTTATGTTGACCACGTTGACGGCAAAATTCACCCCGTCACTTATGAGCTTATCGGTAAGGCGAGGGAACTTGCCGCCAAAATCAATCAGCCCGTGTACGCTGTTTTTCTCGGCGAAAACATTAATCAGAGGGCGCAGGAAATTCTTCATTACGGCGTTGATAAAGTTTACGTTTGCGACAAAAGAGAACTTCGCGGCTTTAACATTGAGAATTACGCCACAGCTTTTGAATTTTTTATAGATAAAGTAAAGCCGGCGGTCGTCTTGGTGGGAGCAACGCCTGTTGGTAGACAGCTTGCGCCGAGAGTGGCGGCTCATTTCCATACGGGACTTACTGCCGATTGCACAATTCTTGATATTCACGAAAATACAGACCTCGTTCAAATTCGTCCGGCATTTGGCGGCAATATTATGGCGGAGATTTTAACGCCCAATCACCGTCCGCAAATGGCAACTGTGCGCTATAAAATTATGGACGCGCCAAAACGTAGCAACGAAACTTTTGGCAGTATTGAACCGTTGGAATTGGACGCCGCTAAATTCACGAGCAAAATTGAAGTTTTAATCATAACCAAAAAGCCGCGAGAAATTGGCATTGAAAACGCTGATATTTTGATTGTGGCAGGGCGCGGCGTAAAGAAAAAAGAAGATTTAAAGCTTATTCGCGAGCTTGCCGAAATTTTGAACGGCGATTATGCTTGCACGCGACCTTTAGTTGAAAATGGCTGGCTTGAACCAAAGCGGCAAATCGGACTTTCAGGGCGCACAGTTCGCCCAAAACTTATCATAACTTGCGGCGTCTCCGGTTCCGTTCAATTCGTGGCGGGCATGGAACATTCCGAACAAATTTTTGCCATAAATAGCGACCCGAAGGCGTCAATATTCAAAGTTGCCAATTATGCCGTCGTCGGAGATATTTACGAAATCATTCCAAAGCTGATTGAAAATATTAAGCAAGGGAGGGATATGGCATGAGCAATTACAAAAAAATGGACGAGCAAGATTTAGCGGTTATCGCCACGTTTCTTGACCGCGAACGAATTCTCTGGAAAGACGAGATTAACGAGGAGTACAGCCACGACGAATTGACAGTTAAGCGTTCCTATCCCGATTTAGTGGCGCGTGTCATTTCCGCGCAGGAAGTTTCAAAAATTTTGGCGTATGCTAACGAAAATAAAATCGCCGTGACGCCGCGAGGCGCGGGCACCGGACTTGTCGGAGCTTCCGTTGCTATCGAAAAAGGCATTATGATTGATACAACGCTGATGAATCACATTTTGGAGCTTGACGAGGAAAATTTGACGCTGACTGTTGAACCCGGTGTTCTTATTATGACACTTCGCGCTTATGTGGAAGAGCACGGATTTTTTTATCCGCCCGATCCCGGCGAAAAATCTGCGACAATCGGCGGCAATATTAGCACCAACGCCGGAGGTATGACAGCTGTAAAATACGGCGTCACGCGGGATTTTGTTCGTGCGCTTGAAGTCGTTTTGGCTGACGGAACGATACTTGAACTCGGCGGCAAGGTCGTTAAGAACAGTTCGGGCTACGACTTAAAAAATATGATTATCGGCTCGGAAGGGACGCTTGCTTTTATTACTAAGGCGATACTTCGTTTGGTGCCGTTGCCTAAGTGCAATATCAGTTTGCTAATTCCCTTTCCGACTTTGGCGCAAGCGATTCGCACCGTGCCGCTTATCATTAAATCAAAAGCTGTGCCCACTGCGATTGAATTTATGGAGCGGGAAGTTATTTTGGACGCAGAAGAATATTTAGGCAGAAAATTTCCCGACAATCAGGCGGACGCTTATTTGCTGTTGAAGTTTGACGGCAACACCAAAGAGGAAATTACCAAGTATTATGATGACGTCGCCAAAATTTGTTTAGAGCAAGGAGCAATCGATTTGCTTATCGCCGACACGGAAGAGCGTAGCAATCCAGTTTGGAAGACACGCGGCGCATTTTTGGAGGCAATCAAGGGCAATACAACCATGATGGACGAAGTTGATGTTGTTGTTCCGCGCAATCGCGTCAATGATTTTGTAGAATTCGTTCACGACTTGCGCGAGGAAATTGGCATTCGGATAAAATCTTTTGGGCACGCTGGCGACGGAAATTTGCACGTCTACATTTTAAGAGATGATTTGCCGGAAGATAAATGGCAAGAGCTGATGAATATGGCAATGAATCGCATGTACGAAAAAGCCCGCGAATTAAAAGGGCAAGTCTCCGGTGAACACGGTATCGGCTTAGTCAAGCAACCATATCTTAAAAAATCATTGCCGGCGACGAGTTTGGAAATAATGCGCGGCGTAAAAAAAGTTTTCGACCCGAACAACATTTTAAATCCGGGTAAAATTTGTTGCGCGTCGTAATGGGAGAAAAATCATGAAAACCAAAATTCCCTATCATAAAACACAAATTCCGATTGAGGTACCGGACGAAAATTTTGTTTGCAGTCTCGTTTCTAATGCGGAAAATTTTAAGATAAACGGAACCGAGCAAGAAATTGTTGAACGGGCAATGGATAATCCAATCGGCTCAAAATCGCTTGAGGAACTTGTGCAGGGCAAGCAGCGCATGGTAATCATTTCCAGCGACCATACTCGCCCCGTCCCAAGTCGTGTAACCATGCCGATTATTCTTCGGCGCATTAGAAAAGCGAATCCCGATATTAAAATCACAATTCTAATTGCAACGGGATTTCACCGCCCGACTACCGAGCAAGAACTGATTGACCGTTACGGCGCGGAAATAGTTGCAAAGGAAAATATTGTTGTGCACCGCTCCCACGACGACGAAATGGCAGATTTAGGAACATTGCCTTCCGGCGGCAAGCTCCTTTTGAATAAGGTTGCAATCGATACGGATTTACTAATCGCGGAAGGCTTTATCGAGGCGCATTTTTTTGCAGGATTTTCCGGCGGAAGAAAGGCGGTCTTGCCCGGTATAGCCTCTGCAACAACTGTTATGGCAAATCATTGTAGCGAATTCATTGCCAGCCCTTTTGCTCGCACCGGTGTACTTGAAAATAATCCGATTCATAGGGATATGCTTTACGCCGCCGCGCAGGCAAAATTGGCTTTTATACTCAACGTGGTTATAAATGCAAAAAAAGAAGTCATCGCCGCTTTTGCGGGTGATTCGGAGGAAGCTCACGTTAAAGGTTGCGAATTCGTGTTAAACATGTCGCAGGTAAAAAGAAATCCGACCGACATTGTAATTACGACCAACGGCGGCTATCCATTAGACCAAAATATTTATCAATCGGTAAAGGGCATGACGGCGGCGGAAGCTAATTGCAAAGAGGGCGGCGTTATCATCATGGTTGCGGGCTTGAGTGACGGGCACGGCGGCGAATCCTTTTGCAAAATGGTTACAGAGGCTCCAAGCCCTCAAAAGCTTCTGGAAGAATTTTCCCATATTCCACACAATGAAACTAGACCCGACCAATGGGAGGCTCAAATCCTCTGCCGCATCTTAAATAAATACAAAATCATTATGGTAACAGATATGTGCGACGAGCAGTTAATACGCGGAATGCATATGGAGCACGCAAAAACTTTTGACGAGGCACTTAAACGCGCCTTTGAGATAAAAGGAAGAAATGCCACCGTGTCGCTTATTCCGAATGGCGTTTCCGTCATAGTGCGTTGAACTTTCTATATCAAAGCAAATACAGAAAAATCTATCTGCAAAAAAGTTACAAAAAAACCCCGACAAACAGTCGAGGTTAATTTTTTTTCTTTACGATATCTGGTTATTTGGAATCCCAGTCGTGAGTTGCGTGATTAGCGGAGTGTTTCGAGCCGTCGGCAAGTTGATAAGTAACATCAGCCGTGCCGTCAACAGTTAACGAGCCGCCATCCGTGAACTTAAATATTACGCCGCCGTTTGTAATGTTAGCGTCGGCAATTTGATCAAGCGTAATATCT
>CAMJKR010000041.1 GCA_946406415.1 uncultured Selenomonadales bacterium
GAACCATGCCATAAGCGATAACTGAACCGTTTTTAGTTATTGCAACGTCGGAAGTGCCCGCGCCTATGTCGACGAGGACAATATTTAAATGGCGCATTGACGGCGGAACCAAAACATTAATCGCGGCGATTGGCTCCAAAGTCAAAGCGCGAACTTCAAGACCAGCATAAGTCAACGCGGTTTGCATAGAGTCGACAACTTGACGCGGCAGAAACGTCGCAATAACTTTTGTCTTAGCAACTTTGCCGCGCTGCCCGATTAAACTTTTTAATCTAATGCCGTCGAGTTCGTAGCTGATAATACTAAAACCAACGCAGTAATAAATTTTGGCGTCAATTTTTTTCTCGCTAGTTAATTGAGCTTGAGCGGCTTGCACGGCGGCAAAATTCAACGAGCTTTGAACTTCGTCAGTAATTACGCCGTTGACTTCAACAGTTGCCTCGCCGTTCATGGTGTAGAGGGCACGACCTGCCGCCGCGATTGCCGCGCTTTTGAGTTCGCCGACTTGATTCGCCAAAAAATTTTTCACGCGGATTATAACTTCTGCGACTTGTGGCACGTCGTGAATTTGACCATCGAGCATTGCGCGGCTTGTATGTTCTAGTCTATACGTCGCGATGATTTTCATTTTGCCGTCGTCGTCTTGCTCCGCGACAATCCCGATAACCGAGCGCGTCCCAATGTCTAGTGCAAAAATTTTTTCGCGTCCGTCAGTTTTGTAGCTTTTGCGCCCGCGTCTTTTAACTTGTCCCGTGTCCTTTGTCCCTCGTCCCTTTAAAATTTTTTCTGTCATATAATTTTCTCCTTACAATAAAGGTTATTGCGCTTATTTCGCGAATTACAATGATTATCCTTTCAACCGAGTAAAAATCAGTGATTAGTGGTTAGAACAAACTAACAGCTAACAGCTAAAAAGGCGGTGCGGACATGACGGGGAGCAGAGAAGTCATAACGGGCGGCGACTTTAAGCGCATGGTTGCCGGCGCGTACAGTGAATTTCTTTTAGAATACGAAACGATAAACGGGCTTGGCGGCGCAGGGACTTTGGCGGGCACGCACATTTTGCGGACGATGGGCGCGGCGGTCATGCCTCTTGCCGACGCTAAAGACGATTCGATTGGCGGCTTATCGCGTAGAGTTTCAACGGCGGCGGTTTTTGGAGCGCGTGGAAATGCTGGTGTCGTTTTGGCGCAGATGTTTCGCGGGATAAGTGCAGGGCTTGCCGGTAAATACGAGGCAACAGGCTCTGAATTCGGCAAGGCGTTTCAATACGGAATTTTATATGCGCAACGAGTTGTCCCCGACGAACCGGAAATTCCGTTTATCACAGTTGCAAAGGCGGTGGCAAAGGGAGCCTATCACGCGGTGCGCGACGGTATGCCGATTGTAGAAATTTTGTACAAGGCAATTCAATCGGGCGAGGCGGCAGTTAAAAATTTAAGTCTCGGCGACGCGGGCGCAAATATCATGTTGAGCTTTTTGAAGGGTTGCTTAAAAGGGTTGGACGGAAATTTTGTATCGCCGGCAGTGAGTTTGTCTTTGGGCTTAGGCACGCATAAAAATATGCCCGACCCACGCAACGATTTAGTTCGTCCGTATTGCATAAGATTGCGCGTGAAAAATTCCAAAGCTAGCTTGCCCGAATTGGAACGGCAAATGCGCGACTTCAGTAGCTTTTCAATCGTGGAGCGGGCACGCGGCGGCTTAGAAGTTCACGTTCACACAGACCACGTTGGCAAAACTTTAGAACAAGCAATCGGTTGGGGACCACTTTCGGAAGTCAAGATAACCAACATGAGCGAGGCGCACGCATTACCTTTCCACGAGGCGTTAATGAAAGTTGCCGCGCTTGCCGTCGCTAAAGACTCGGAAGAGGCGCAAAAACTTCAAGACGCGGGCGCATCAATTTTAGTATCAGGTAGCGCGGAGTCTTCGCCGTCGTTGTCTGAAATAATTGGCGCGGCGCATTCGGATTTGGCGTCAAGTTATGTGCTTGTTGCGTCTAGTCCGGATTATCATTTGGTTTTCAAGCAAGCTAAAAGACTTTTGGGCGGGCGTGTTGAATTAGTTTTAGCTGACACGTTCGAGGAAACTTTAGCCGCGCTGAAAAAATTTTCAACCGGTTTATCTGCTTTGGAAAATGCAAAACTCATGTCACAATTTTAAAAAGGAGGTTTCGCTTTTGGTTAATATTGATTATCTTTACAATCCGGACGCCGCAAAAGCTCATTTTAGTAAAAATTGTTTCGTTAAAAAGGAATTAGGCTTCCAAGTTATCGAAAACGGTATGATTATCCCACACAAACAAGGTATCAGTGGATATGAATTTTGGGGCGGCGGCGGTATCGTCGACGGCAAAGGTCAGCACCTAAGTAATAGTTTTGTTCACCAAGGATGGGGCACATCGTATGTTCCTTCTCCATAATCAATTCAACATAGCTCCGAAACCGTCATTTATCTTGGGTTGTTTTATACTGTATGGGGGCATATTCTAACCGATAATATTCGCCGCATGTGGTTTCTGCAAAGCGAATTTTTCAAGAAGGAATTTTAAAACTGCCCTCTCGTTTATCTTTCGTTTAGAGGAACGCCACTTGAGAAACATCCTAATTTTCGACGCTTGTTGGAGATTATGGGAGTAGATGTGGGCAGGCTTAAATTGATTAAACAGCCGACGCAATTTGATAAAATCATCTTACCTGACACATCTGTTTTGGAAGAATCGGGGGAAAAATTATTCACCAAAGAATATCGCGAAACGATTGACTGCGTGAGAAACTTTGCGCTGAAAAATCGGACACCGACCTCAAGCAAAAAGATTTATTATTTTTATGGTAAAAATTCATTCGGGGAAGAACGATTAGCAGAATATTTTAAATCCAAAGGCTACGATATTATTCGCCCCGAAAAATTGACACTCGATGAACAACTTAACCTATTGATAAATTGTGAAAGTTTTGCCTCCACTATTGGCTCCGCTTCCCACAATTCTATTTTCCTGCGCGATGGTGTTGAAGTAATTTTAATTCCACGTTCCGCCAGAGATGTCAACAATTCCTTTTATAATGGCTTTCAACTAGCATTAAATCAGGTTTGGGAACAAAATATAAATTATGTCGACTCGTCTTTTTCGGTGTTCGATAAAGATCATAATTCTTTTTGCTACGTAATCAGCAAGCAGTTGAAAAATTTCTTTGGCGACAAATTTGATGGTTACGAGGAAGACGACTTTAAAACCTTTTTGGATTATGTAAAATTTTCTATTAAGAAAGGTCTTTCATTTAATCCGCGTGAAATAGAAGGTTATGGCGTATTTCTTCAAGATTTTATGGCTCAGCTCAAAAAGCGCAAAGATTTAATAGCATCTTATGATATGCCGCCTAAGTGGGAGCAACTTCGACCGCTCTTAAATTATGTCACGCATGTTGGCATGAAAAGTTGGGGTTGGTGGATTAGCGAGGATCAAATTAGCAATCCCCTTGACCAAAAGTGTGACATTCAAGCTATCAAAATGAATTTCCCCGATCACAAAATATTTTACTCGGTTTATTACAGCGACGCGGAAGGTTGGTCAGAGGAAGTCATATCGCCTGAAATGGCGGGCACTACTGGTCAATCTAAATCCATTTACGGTATCAAGATTTGGTTCGACGAGGCGGGCGCAAAAAAATTCGATATTCTCTACCGCGTGCACAAGTACGACGACACGTGGACGCCTTGGGCTAAAAACGGCGAAATAATTTATTCGCATGGCGTTAAGCTAAACGCCATTCAGATAAAATTGGAATCTAAAACTTAAAGGAGATGATTCAATGCTGGAAGACAGAAAAGTAGAGTTAACAGCTCTGCGCGATAAGTTGAACGAAATGGGGAATTCACTTTGACATAGCTCGCAAAGAGGAAAAAATTGCCGAGCTGGAATATAAAATGGGTGAACCGACTTTTTGGGACAATCCCGACGCCGCGCAGAAGATTACCCAAGAATTAAACGACGTTAAATCAGGTATCGAAACTTACAAAAACCTCGTGGCGAAATTCGACGACGCGCAGATTTTGTTGGAGCTTGCGTTAGAGGAAGAAGATTTATCGCAAGAGGCGGATATTGCAACGGAGATTTCAGCTATCGAAAAGGGCTTGGAAAATTTGCGGCTTGAAATAATGTTGAGTGAACCTTACGACGCTAACAACGCGATTTTGACATTGCACGCGGGCGCGGGCGGCACCGAAGCTCAAGACTGGACGCAAATGCTTCTGCGCATGTATGTTCGTTGGGCGGAACGTCACGGCTTTGAAGTCGAGACGGTTGACTTGTTGCCGGGCGACGAGGCGGGCGTTAAATCGGCTACGGTTTTTGTTAAAGGGCACAACGCTTACGGCTACCTCAAATCGGAAAAGGGAATTCATCGGCTGGTTAGGATTTCGCCGTTCGATTCAAATGCGCGGCGTCATACGTCGTTCAGCGCGTGCGACATTATGCCCGAAATTGATGACGCCGTTGAAGTCGATATAAATATGGCGGACGTTCGCGTTGACACTTACAGGGCGAGCGGCGCGGGCGGTCAGCATATTAATAAAACGTCCTCTGCTGTTCGTATGACACATATTCCGACGGGAATTGTCGTCCAATGTCAAAATGAGCGTTCGCAAATTCAAAACCGCGAGCGTTGTTTAAAAATGCTCCGCGCTAAACTTTTCGAGCTTGAGCTGGAGAAAAAAGAGGCGGAAATTGCCGGGCTTGAGGGCGACTTAAAGAAAATTGAGTGGGGCAGTCAAATTCGCTCCTACGTTTTTCAACCGTATAAACTCGTTAAAGATTTGCGCACGGGCGAGGAAACCGGCAATGTTCAAGCTGTCATGGACGGCGAGATTGACCCGTTTATCCGCGCCTTCCTTGCCGCCAAAGCTAACGTCAAAATTTAATGGGAGATTGTTATGAAAAAATTTTTAGCTGTGATAGTTGTCCTGCTGATTGCCGCCGCCGCGTTTATTCAATTCGCTGTGCCGCGTGCTTTGACGAATTATATTAAAGATAAAGTCACGACGGCGACCAAAGCGCAGGACGTTACCTTATCTTTGGACGCCCTGCCCAGTGCAAAAATCGCGTTGGGTTATGTCGACAAAGTTTATTGCAAAGCCGCCGACGCGACGATTGGCGACCTCAACCTTAAACAGGCGGAACTCAACGGCACATCAATTCACATTAATATTAAAGAATTGCTCATGCCGACCGACGGAATCAGCCGCGAAGAGCACACCAACCGTTGCTTGCAATCGGCAACCAGTCTCGAACTTAGCGGGATAATTACAGAGGACGGCTTGAAAGATTTTCTTGCGCAAAAAGTTGACCAGCTGAAGGATTTGCAAGTAACGATGAATGCCGAAGGAATTACGGCGTCGGCTAGAGTTAAAATTCTCGGACGCGAAGCCGACGTTCAAATTGGCGGGCAGATTATCGCTCGTGAAGGCGACCTCTACTTCCAAATGAATCACATCAACGTTGAGAATGCAATTTTGCGCCGCGTCAATCTGGACAAGTTCTTAGGCGACTTCAACTTAACTGAACGCGTTAAAATGCCGTTCGGTATGCAGTTTAGGGAAGTCGAGATGCGCAACGGCGAGGCGTTCGTCAAGGCTACAAGGAATTAAGCTGTGAAAAAATTTACTTACAACAGAACGCTTTTAATAATTATCGGCGTCGGACTTTTTGCCGCGCTGATTATTGCCGGTCAACGTTTTTTCGTCGAGTCGGAAAATATGCAAGTTGACATGGCGGTTGATTATCAAAACGTCGTCGACCTTGCCGAGCGCGAGGGCTTGGAGCTTGACGACGTTTTAAAGCTGACTAAAGAGGCGGGCATAACGTCCCTTGCCATTTACGATTCGTCGCTGGAAAAACTTAGTCGGGCGGGAAAAGTTTTTGCGTTGGCAGGCAGTGAAATTTTAGCCAACTATCAAACCGGCACGCTTAACAACGAACTTTGGCGGCAGACGATTGAGTTTGATTTAATTGCGCCGAATAGAGTTTACGTTATCGGCGGCGACCTCGACAGCTACTACGACACCAAAGAGGCACTTTTACAACGGCTGGGCGCAGAACGCGTTAAAATTTTTGCAGTCGGCGGCATTGAAGTTATCGAAGTTAAAGCGCAGTTCGGCGACTTAATGAAAATGCCACTCGGCTTGCCCCATGACGAGATGAATAAAGCTCGCGCCGCCGGTTTTAATATTCTTGCCCGTCCGATGAATTTTAGGAAGTGCACGGCGGAAAATGTTCAATTTTTCTTTGATAGGATTGAGCATTACCCGATTTCCGAAATTGTCTTTGACGGTCCTGAAGTTTTGGGCGCGTCTAATTTTCTTGACTTGACGGCGAATAACTTCATGCAACGCAAGCTAACGTTCGGCGTGATTGAACACTTTACACAGCTGAAATTTTATCCGCAGTTGGGAATGGAATATTTAGCTAACAAAATCGGCAAAGACCACGTCGCCCGCCTCTACGCAATTCCAAAGGACGAACAACCTAAGCTTGAGATGAGCGCGGCGGTTAATCGCTGGTCAACGACTGACAGGGAACGCAATATCCGAATCAATCTCCTGCGCATTTACGAAAAGCCCGAACCCGAAATGACTTTGCTCGAAACCAACATGAAATATTTCCGCGAAGTCCGCGCAGTCCTCGAACGCGACGGCTTTACTTTTGGCAAAGCGGGAACTTTCGACAATTATTATCCGAACGTTATCTTGCGCGCCCTCGTAATCGTCGGCGTTGTGGCGGCGGGCGTGTTGTATTTGTCGTTAATTTCGCGTCGGCTCAACCGCAATAGAAAATTTCAGTTGCAATTATTCGCGGTTTTGGCGATAATAGCGGCAGTTCCAATACTTATGGACGCGGGCAGCAAAGTTAGAATTTTAGCGGCGTTTATGAGCGCGAACTTATTCCCCGCGTTGGCGATAATCTGGCAACTCGACTTGCTCCGCGTGATTCAATACAAAATTCGCGTACAGAATCGGGCAATGCGTCTCAAAGATAATTTGTCGACATTGCAACTTGTGTGGACTTCGGCATTTGCGCTTTTAGTTACGGGCGTGCTGTCAATGACTGGCGCGGCGTATTTATCGGGCGCGTTGTCGGACGTGTCGTATTTTTTGGAGTTTGAAATTTTTCGCGGCATAAAGTTAACGTTTATCCTACCGCTAATCTTAGTCGCCGTAGCATTTCTGCAACGGTTTAATATCGTCGACGAATTAAGGCAAAACGTTCCGGCAACTCAGCAAATAAAAGAACTCCTCGACAAATCAGTTAGCGTCAAAGCATTGCTTGCACTTTTGATTGTCTTGGGAGCGTTTGTAGTTTTAATCGCAAGAAGTGGGCATACGTCGGGAATGCCGGTTTCAGGCTTAGAAATAAAAATCCGCGCCCTGCTTGAGCAAATTTTTTATGCTCGTCCTCGCTCGAAAGAAATTTTCTTTGGGCACCCCGCGTTCATGCTGGCAATAGCCGCCTTCCTAAAAAAATTCCCGAAAATGATTTGTTTTGCGCTGATTATGGCGGCGACGGTCGGTCAAAGCTCTATGGTTGAAACTTTTGCTCATATGCGCACGCCAATTCTTATGTCGTTTATGCGCGGCATTGATGGCTTATTACCTGCCGCAATTATCGGCGCGGTGTTGATTATTTTTCTGCAAATCTTTTCAAAGCAACTAAAAAAGGGGTGAGGTTATGATTCATGTTTGTTTTTGTTTTCACGACAAGACAGGCAATTACGCGAAGTTAGCGGGCACCGCAATGCTTTCCATTTTTGAAAACACCAATTCAACAGTCACGGTTCATATTCTCCACGACGACACTTTAACCGCCGACAATCTGGACAAGTTCTCGTATATTGCCGGTCATTATAGTCAGCTCGTGAAATTTTACAATGTCGAAAAGCTCTGTCCGGACAAGATAAAAGAATACGTTAGCTATGTCCCGTCTATCCAA
The DNA here is from genome assembly GCA_946406415.1 of uncultured Selenomonadales bacterium. Classification (GTDB taxonomy): domain Bacteria; phylum Bacillota; class Negativicutes; order Selenomonadales; family Selenomonadaceae; genus Quinella. The sequence goes on from CAMJKR010000041.1 coordinate 7,985, forward strand.
AATTCAAGGGTTAGCGTAGGGGCTTTTTATCGGCTGTTGCTCTCTAAAGTTCTGCCGTCGGACATGGACAAAGTTATTTACTTCGATGCAGATGTTATCGTTAATCTCGACATAAGGGAACTTTGGCTGATTGAACTTGGCGATAAGCCGTTGGGAGCCGTCCCTGAAAGTATTGCCTCTTCCGAAATGTTTAAGCCGTCCAGAGGTTATGGCGTCGAAAAATATCTGGTTAAAGCCGGCTTCGTTAAATTTGAGGATTATTTTAATTCGGGCGTCATGGCGTTGAATTTGAATTACCTGCGGCAGAACTCGGAACTTTTAGCTAGCGGCGTCAAATTCAGGGGCGAAAATCCGCAATGCAGTGCTTTCGACCAAGACATTTTGAATTATCTTTTTGCCAATGATTATCTCAAGTTGCCTGAACAATTCGACCAGTTTATAAGAAGTGAGCGCATTAAGGCGGATATGAAGTTCAAAACTCGGCAGGTAATTTATCATTACACTAAAAATACGCTTCAGCTGAATTCTGTCGACGTTTTTAATCAGTTGTGGCTGGGCTACTTTATGCGCACGCCGTGGTTTAATACTGACGCAATCGGCAAACTTTACGGGAGCTTTCAGCAAGCAAAAAATAATTTTAAAAGTTATGTAGCCGGAGCCTCGTCCGCCATGTCGAATAGGGCGCGGGTGTTTTTCGTCGAGCCTAAAAGATTAAATGCCGTCAAAGATACTTTTTCGATACGCGACGACGAGGAAATTATTATCGCCGAAAACGAAGACTCTCTTAAAAATTTGTTCGCGTCAATGGAAGAATCCGGCGGCAAAAAATTTTTCTATATTTTTACGGAAAAATTTCTCGGCAGGCGGTTCCCGTTTAGGCAACTGGCTAAGGCGGGCTTCGTTGACGGCAAGGATTTTATAAGGGCTTGGGAACTTTTATCCGACGCCAATGGCACGCCGTTTGATTCGTTCCCGTTTATTCAAGCAATGTAAAGGGGTGAGCTTATGATTCACGTTTGTTTTTGCTTCCACGATAAAACGGGCAATTATGCAAAATTCGCGGGCACGTCTATGCTCTCGCTCTTTGAAAATACCGGCTCGGAAGTCACAGTTCATATCCTCCACGACAATACTTTGACGCTAGATAATCGCGAAAATTTTTCTTACGTCGCCGGTCACTACAGACAGCGCGTAAAATTTTATAACCTCGATGAAATTTGTCCGGAAAAAATCGCGGAGATTGTAAATTTAGTTCCGGAAGTGGAAAATGCAAAAGTCACTGTTGGTGCGTTTTATAAGTTGCTTATTCCACAAGCCTTGCCTAAGGACATTAACAAAGCTATCTTTATCGACCCGGACACCATAATTAATTTGGACATAAACGAACTTTGGCAAACCGACCTCGCGGATAAAGCTCTGGGCGTCGTTCCCGGCACAGAAAACGGCACGGACTGCCAAAAATCTTTCCGCTTGTGTCGCGAGGGTATCGTTGATGGTGAAGATTACTTTAATACCGGCGTTTTGGTTATGAATTTAAATGTTTTGCGCGGCGAAGAAAAAACTATAATGAAGGGCGTCAAGTTCAGAGGAAAAAATCCTGCGCATAAATTTTTGGAGCAAACTGTTTTGAACTATTGCTTTTCTACACGAACTGTTAAATTGAAGGCGCGATTTAATTGGTTCGTCAAAAATGCTCGTAAGGATAAACAGCGTGATTTCAGCGGGAAAATTTTTCACTACGTAGATGGCTCGTCGCGAATGGGGCTAGACTTAAACGACCTCGCTAATCGGTTATGGATGAATTATTTTATCAAGACGCCGTGGTTTAACCCAAAGGCATTCGGGCAACTTTACACTAACCTAAAAAAAATCCGCAACGATTTAAAAGATTCCGCCTTGAACTTTTCTACGACCATTTCCGGCAAAACTCGCGTGTTCTTCGTCGAGCCTAAAAAGGTAGAGGACATTAAAAAAATTTTCTCGATACGCGACGACGAGAAAATTATCCTCGCCGAAAATGAGGACTCTGTTAATCAATTAGTCGACGCCATGAAAAATTCTGCGGATACCGGCGTATTCTTCATCACTATGGAAAAACTTCAGAAGAAAAATTTCCCCTTCGACTTGCTTAAACAGGAAGGCTTCACGGAAGGCAAAAATTTTATCAAAGCTTGGCATTTCTTACCCGGCGACCAAAACGCCCCGTCTGCGTCTTATCCCATTATTGAGACAATGTAAAATAAAGGAGTGATTATTATGATTCATGTCTGCTTTGCACTTAGGGACGAGACGGGCTATTTTGCAAAATTCATTGGTACAACAATGTGTTCCATTTTTGAAAATATTTTTAAGCCGCTCCCGTCCGTTACGGTTCATATCCTGCACGATAACACCTTGACTGCCGACAATCGCAGTAAATTTTCTTATATGGTTGGTCATTACGGTCAGCGCGTTAAATTTTATAATGTCGAGGAACTCTGCGCGGATAAAATCGCAGAAATTAATACAATCTTTCCAAGTGACAATGAACTACCTTCGCAAGGCGCGGCGTTTTACAAATTTTTAATTCCGCAAGTTCTTCCGGCGGACATTGAAAAGGCAATTTACCTTGACGCCTTAACTGTCGTCAACATGGATATAAGCGAACTTTGGCGCGTTGAACTCGGCGATAAAATGCTCGGCGCAGTTCCCGCGCTTGCCATTGGTTTAGACCTTCACACGCAAGGTAAAATCGTTGCCGACGGTTTTATTAAGCAGGAAGATTATTTTAATTCGGGCGTTCTGCTGATGAATTTAAAACTTCTGCGCCTCAAAGAAAAATTTATAATGGACGGCATGAAGTTCGCGCTTAAGCAAAATTATTTCAATCTGTTGGAGCAAACTGTTTTAAACTATTGTTTCGCGCTTCAAACGGTAAAATTGCCCGCGCAGTTCAATCAGTTTGTAAGGTGGGCGCGGCGCAGAAAAGAATCCGTAGAAAAGAAAATTTATCAGTATAAGGATTACGCTCTGCGATTAGAAATGAACGATCCTTTTAACTTGCTTTGGATGAAATATTTTTCAAAGACACCGTGGTTTGATGTCGCCGTAATCGGCAGGCTTTACGAGGGCTTCCAACAAGTTCATATCAGCTTGAAAAAATCAATGGCAAATATTTCGTTGATAATGAGCAATAAAGCTCGCGCCTTCTGCGTGGTGCCCGGCTATGTCGACGAACTCAAAAAAATTTTTGCTGTTCGCGACGACGAAGAAATTATTCCGCTTGAAAACCGCGAATCTCTACAAAAATTAATTTCCGCCATGAAAGAAGCTCAAGGCAAAAAAGTTTTCTTCATTATGGCTCAAAACTTCCCGTTCAATATGCTCACTAAAGCCGGATTTGCTTTCGGTAAAGATTTTCTAAACGGTATGGAATTTTTATCGGAAGAACAAGGCG
>CAMJKR010000042.1 GCA_946406415.1 uncultured Selenomonadales bacterium
CCCGAATTCTTTAACGCGACTATCTAAAACAAGTGTATCGTCCGAATAAAAATTTTCCACTTCGCCGAGTTCAAAGTTGGAAAAATCGCTTGCCTCCTCCGTCAAATTCTCCGACAACAGCAAATAACCCGTGTCATTCGGCAAAGTTTGACGTTCATTGAACTTGCGCAGAAAATTTTTAACAACGTCATCGCGACCCATAATCAGCAAGTAAAACGGGCGGTAGCGGTCGGGATTGTCAAACGAATTGTAATTGAACTTCGCGGCATTCAAGCCCACGTCAAAAATTTCTCCGCTGAAAGAATTTTTTATCCCGATAACCGCAACTGTAAGATGATTCGCAAAAAATTTATCGCGAATCTTTTGAGCGACGTTGCTCCAATCGGACTCGCTCTCAAATAAATCAGTAACAATAATTGACAGATGATTTGTATCTGCGCGGTCGACGACGTTAGCAACGGCAGTTATCGCTTCGGTGTAAACGTCGGGCGAAGTGAATTGCCGATAACTTCTGCCGTCAAGCGGGTGAATTTGCTCGCCGAATCCGTAAAAATTCACAGTGCCCATTGAGCCGCATAAATCGCCTAATAAATCGGGTAAAGTCAAATAAACATTGCCCGCCGCCTGTGTCGTAAATCCACGCATTGAAACTGTAGCGTCGAAGTAAATATCTGTGTCGACTTTCTCCGGCGCAGTTAAAACGGTTGGTAGCGTTCCCGGCAAAGGCGGCACCGTTTGAACTTGATTTCCGCAACCGACTAACAAAATCGCCGCGCAGATGATTAGAAAAAATTTTTTCATGTTACATAGCTTTAACGGGAATGGGACCACGCGATAAGGCAATCGTTCCCGTTCGCGCAATCTCGACAATTTCATAATCGCTCAAAACTTCGCAAATCGCATCGATTTTATTTTGACTGCCCGTCAATTCGATAACGACATTTTCGCTGGTGATGTCGACAATTTGGGCGCGGAAAATATCGACGACGCTAACTAAATCGGCGCGGGTTTGCTTATTCGCCCTAACTTTAATCATGACGAGTTCGCGCTCAATCGACGGCGACTTGCTGAGGTTGACGATTTTAATCACGTCAATTAATTTGCTGAGCTGATTTACGACTTGATCAAGCTCGTTTTCGGACTCGACGCTGACGACGATATTAATCCTCGTTACTGACGGTTCCTCTGTGTAGCCGGCGGAAATGCTTTCGATGTTAAAAGCACGGCGGCTGATAAGTCCGGATACATGAGTTAAAACTCCTGGCTTATTCTCAACCAGAACTGCTAAAAAATATTTTTGCAAGATAAAACCTCCTTAAATCTGCGTAAAAAATAAATTATACAAACGCGGCGATTAGCTGAAAATTTTTAACGGCAAGGCGCGTCAGTTGGATGCAACGTCACGTTGCTTTTCAACCGGAACTGCTAAAAAATATTTTTGCAAGATAAAACCTCCCTAAATTTTGTATTGAAAATTTGACAATCGCCTTGTATAATGCAGGCAGTCAATATGACTAGTATAAACTATTTTTCAAAGGAGGTACACCATGAAAAAAATATTTGGGTTATTGTTAGCACTTGTTATGTTGGTGGCTTGCGCGGGTTGTGGCGGCGGCGATAAGAAAGCAGAGGAACCGGCTCCCGCTCCTGCGGCAAATGAGCAACAAGCAAGCAAAATCGGTGCACTCATGCCAATCGGTTTGGACGAGGAAGGCTATAAACGCTGGACTAAAAGCATTGCCGAAGTTGAAGGGCAAACTGCCTATACAGCTCCGAACAAAGTTACTTTCTTCGACAATATGAACGCTATGATTGCGGCTCTTCAGGCTAAGCAAATCGACCGTTTCTCAACGAGTAGCAGAGTTGGTAATTACATTGCGGCTCACAACGACGCCCTTAAAGTTATCGACAACAACTACAAACCGGTTTTGGGCTACTCGATTGGTATGCTTGAGAAAGACGCCGCGCAGATTGAAGAAATTAACACCGCTATCAAAGCCATGAAAGACGACGGAACGATTGACAAAATAATTAAAGAAAATATCACCGATGTTGGCAATGGCGAACCCGCCGCAATGGATATGCCCGTTATCGACGGTGCGCCGACGATTAAAGTTGCCGTAACCGGTGATATGCCCGCTATGGACTTTGTGACTGCTGACGGTAAGCCTGCAGGTTTCAATGTCGCATTCCTCTCTGAACTTAGCAAACGCATTAACAAGAACATTGAGCTTATCGACGTTGACGCTGGTGCCCGCAGTGCCGCATTGTCATCTGGTCAAGTTGACGCGCTGTTCTGGGTTATCGGTGTTTACGACCAAGAAGGCAAAGCTCTGCCTTATCCGCTCGACAACGTTGACGGTTTCGCAGTTTCCATTCCTTACCTTATGGACAGCCGCGTTGGTGTAACATTGAAATAATTTAGCGATTAATATTAGTGGTTAGTGATAAGGTTTTGTCCTCGTCACTAACCACTATTTTTTTGTGCTTATAGATAACTAATCGGATTGACGCGTTGCCCGTTAACGTGAACTTCGTAGTGGACGTGTGGACCTGTGCTAAAGCCCGTTGATCCCATGTAAGCAATTAACTGCCCGCGCTTGACGTGTTGCCCAGTACTGACGACAACTTGAGAGGCGTGACCGTAGCGCGTCATGATACCGTTGCCGTGATCAATGTCAACCATATTACCGTAGCCGCCCGAATTCCAGCCCGCGTAGTCAACAACACCATCTGCCGTCGCAACAATCGGAGTGCCCATATCGTTAGCAATATCCATGCCGGGGTGAAAATCAGTGCCGCCCCAACGCAATCCGTAAGGAGAGGTTACAACGCCCGTCGTTGGCCAAATTGACGGTATACGAGAATCAGCCGCACCACTACCACCGACAAGACTTGGATCGAACGGGAAAGAGCCAGGCGCAGGAATTGAGCCGGCTGAAGGGATAATCGGCAAGCCGTTTGCAAAGTCGAATTGAACACTGCCAGCAGGTGCCGACCAACTGCCCGATCCTGGAGAATAGCCGCTAGCCATTGCCGCGCCGCGTGCAAGTTGTTCACGCTGTTGTTTAAGCTCGGTTTGGAAATCGTCGAGGCTTTCCTTGCGCGTGCTAACTTTAGCCTCTAACATGTCCAACGCCTCTGAAACTTCCGCAATATCCAATTCTTCAACAGGACCGCCTTGCCCGTTGTGTTCAGCTGAATTTTCTGCAGGAGCTTCAGCGGCAGGTTGAGCTTCGGCAGGTTGAGTTTCAGCGGGTTGAGTTTCGGCGGGCGGCGTTTCAGGCGGTTTATCGTCTTTAGGCGGATTAAGTCCCGCTTGAATTCGCAATTCCTGTTCCTGTTGTGCTAGGTTTTGAATTGTTTCGCTTAACGTCGCCGCTTTTTTTGAGAGCGTCAAAAGTTGTTCCTGCCTAAGTTCTGCTGCCTGTTCAATCTCGTTAATTGTTGAGGCGTCGCGTTGCATACGCATTGCGCTGTAAAAAGAAAAAGCCGCTGTACCGACGAGCAAAATCCCGCCGATTAGCACACTTGCTACAGCGAATCTAAACATGCCCGACGACAGCTTGATTGTCCGTTCTTTATCGCCGCCCTTTATGCTGATTACGTAGTTTTCAATCTTCGCGGTCGGCTTATTTTTTTCTTCCATAACACTATCCTTTATCGCCACATCAATCTTTATTCTTGAGGCGATTAATTTCTTTTTGCTGAAGGTCTATATAACTAAGGAAAAACATTGTTAACATATCCAGTTCGTTTTTGCCTTCAAACTCGCGCCATAAAATTTCGTAAATCTCTTTTGACGGAAATTGAAGACGTTCCTCGACAGTAACTTTAAGACAAAATTTCAAATGGCGTTTCAGCGCAAAATAAAAATACTGGGGATTTTCCTTTAATATTGGTCTTTTGTCAGCCAAGTCGGCTAATGCTTGCGCCAGATAAAAGAACACTTTGCTCCATGTATTAATTTGAACTTCAGCCAATCTCTTTTGGCGCGTCGCTGATGTTTCCGAGTCATTGCGCCAGAAGTAAACGGCGTCCGGAATTCGCAAAAATTTTTCGGCGCAACAGAAAAGCTCAATCGTCCAAATAAAATCACTGCCGGAAATTATCTCGTAAAATTTAATGTCTTTATCAACTAGAAATTCTCGGCGAACAAATTTTGTCCACGCCGTCCAGAAAATGCCGCCGGTGAGCAAAAGATTTTTAAGAAGTTTATGCGGCTCATTAACTGTAAGCGTCGGGATTTCCAAAATGCCCTTATCTTTCCAAGTGCGCCCTTCTTTGTCGAGTTTTAATTCCGCGCCTTCGTTGGAGGTGTAAAGATAGCGTGCGCCCGTGTAAACAACATCTGCCGTAAAATTTTTTGCCACCGTGTAGAGCCTTTCAAGTGCCGTATTTGCAATTAAGTCGTCGGCGTCCATGAAGAAAACGTATTCGCCGCGAGCTGACTGAAATCCTTTATTTCGTGCGGTGTAGCCGAAATTGCCCGAATTATTTTCCGTCGTGACAAGTATAAAATTCCCGACAAATTTCCTCATAAAATTTTTAGCGACGGCAACGCTATTATCTGTCGAGCAGTCGTCAACCAAAATAACTTCAAAGTCTTGGAAGGTTTGCATTAGGAGACTTTCCAAGCACTCTTCGATATAATTTTCCGCGTTATACATCGGGATAATCACAGAGATTGCAGGACACGAGGTAACATTTGCCATTAAACTTCTCCTTGTCAACTATAAATTTACAATGACAGAGTATGAGCGGAAATTGTCGCGCCCATACTCTGCCAAAAATTTTTACGTATCGTCTTTATGCGGGAGCCACTCAACTTGTACAACAATTACCTCGTTGGCTTTTAGGGCTATGTCGTAGCTATAAGGTTTATCGTGCCAAGTGGGTGTTAGCTTGTCGAGTATCGTTTCGCCGTTTAGCGTCAGCTTAGTGTAGTCTATCCAATAGGGAACGTGTTTAGATTTATCGTTCGGGTCGGGAATATCCATACCCTTAAGCTTTAAGCTAACTTGTCCGTCGGCAGTTGCTTTAGCGATGAATTCCATTTTTCCGGCATAGGATTGAATTTGGTAGCCAACGCCGTCTTTATTTAAGTAATCAGGTTTGGCTGTTTTAGCCTTATCGTCGGACATGTAAATGATTTTCAAGTCTCCGTTGTCCGTATCTGATACCATTTGAAGATCTAATCTACCGGTTAATTCCGGCAAGAATTTATCAATAACCGGTTGTTCTGCAGGCTTAGGCTCTTCCGGAACCTCTTTGTGTGGAAGCCATTCAAGCTGTGCGATAATTACTGCTCCGGCTTTTACATTCATGTCGTAGCGGTAAGGTTTATCGTGCCAAGCGGGTGTCAGCTTGTCGAGTATCGTTTTGCCGTTTATTGTCAGTTTTGTGTAATCTATCCAGTAAGGAACTCGTTTAGATTTGTCTTTTGGGTTGCGAATATCCATGCCCTTAAGTTTCAAGGTAATTTGTCCGTCGGCAGTTGCTTTGCCTATAAGCTCCATTTTCCCAGCATAGGATTGAATTTGATAGCCAATGGCGTCTTTATTTAAGTAATCGGGCTTAGTTGTTCTTGCTTCTTCGTCAGACACGGAAAGGATTTTGAAATCGCCCATTCCCGTCTTTGAAACCATTTGGATATCCACTCTGCCGGTTAATTCCGGCAAGAATTTATCAACAACCGGTTGTTCTACAGATTTAGGCTTTTCCGGAACCTCTTTGTGTGGAAGCCATTCAACCTGCATGATAATTATCTCGTCGGCTTTTACATTCATGTCGTAGCGGTAAGGTTTATCGTGCCAAGCGGGTGTTAGCTTGTCGAGTATCGTCTTACCGTTTATTGTCAGCTTTGCGTAGTCTATCCAATAAGGAATACGTTTAGATTTATCCTTCGGGTCGGGAATATCCATGCCCTTAAGCTTCAAAATAAATTGTCCGTCGGCAGTTGCTTTGGCTATAAGCTCCATTTTCCCGGCATAAGATTGAATTTGGTAGCCAACGCCGTCTTTATTTAAGTAATCGGGCTTAGTTGTTCTTGCTTCGTCGTCGGACACGGAAAGGATTTTGAAATCGCCTGTTCCTGTCGTGGGCAACATCTGAATATCCAATCTGCCAGTTAAATCCGGCAAGAATTTATCAACAACCGATTGTTCTGCAGGTTTGGAAGCGACCGGTAAAACGTCAGCTTTGTTCGGCAGAATTTTATCAACAACCGATTGTTCTGCAGGTTTGGAGACCGCCGGTAAAACATCAGCTTTGTTCGGCGGGACTTTATCAACAACCGATTGTTCTGCAGGTTTGGAAACCGCCGGTAAAACGTCAGCTTTATGCGGCAGGATTTTATCAACAACCGGTTCATCTTTTTTAACAGGTTTAGGAGTTAGTGGTAAACTGTCGCCTCTATGCGGGAACCACTCAACTTGCATCGTAATTTCTTCGTTGGCTTTTACATTTATTTCGTAGCGATAAGGTTTATTGTGCCAAGCAGGTGTCAGCTTGTCGAGTATCGTCTTGCCGTTTATTGTCAGATTTGTGTAATCAACCCAGTAAGGAACACGTTTGGAATTATCCTTCGGGTCACGGATATCTAGTCCCTTAAGATCAAAGCGAATATGTCCATTTGCCGTAGCTTTGAAAACGATTTCCAATTTGCCCGTATAAGACTGAATTTGATAGCCTATACCGCCTTTATTTAACCACGATGGCTTCGTTGTTTCGGCTTCGTCGTCGGACATAGAGACGATCTTAAAATCACCGTTCTCAATTATTTTCGGGAAGAATTTAACATCTAATCTAGCGGTAGGACGGAATTGGTGTAGTAGATTCTCTTGCTCCTTGTTAACTTTATCTTTAGCGTCAATTGCAGAGAAAAAGAACGGTATCATTAAACCAAATAAGTCCGTCTTTTGGCTGAGTTCACGGTACAAAATTTCGTAAATATCTCGCGATGTTGATTCCTTACGCTCTTCAGTTAAGCAATTAAGACACCATGCAAGCTCTCTTTTTGAAATCTCATAACAATAAGTAAGATTCTTTTGTAAAATTTCTGTTCGATTTGCAAGTTCATTTAAAGCCTTTAACCATTCAAGCAATGCAGAAACCCAATAAGAAATTTGTTCGGGCAACGGTCTTTTAGTTCTGGAAATAGATTTAGCATTATAAATTCTGTAAAAATAAACTGGGATTGGAAAGCGCAAGAATCTTTTTGCATTGCAATAGACATTTAAAGTCCAAATGTAATCTCCAGCCTTAAGTATTTCAGGAAAGAAAATTTTGTTTTCAATTAAAAAATCACGACGAATAAATTTTGCCCATGGAGTGGTAAATCCTCTTTTAAAAACAAGCTCCCGAAGATTTTTATCAGGCTCATTGACTACCAAAGTTATATCGTCTTTATTTTTTTCTTCAAGAAGTTTTCTGCCCAAACCATCTCTTAACTTGATAACATCAGTTGGACTTTTCAATACATAGTGTGCCGCTGTATGAACGACTTCGGCATTATATTCTTTTGCCGCACTATATAAAGTCTTCAACGCCGAACCTAAAATAAAGTCATCAGCATCCACGAAATAAATATATTCACCCTTAGCGAGTTTAAGTCCGATATTTCGCGGGACATATCCGCCACTTCCAGAATTTTTTTTCGTCTTGGTCAAAGTCAACCGTTTGTTAAATTTCGGCATATAACTGTTAACAATGGCGACAGAATTATCTGTCGAACAGTCGTCGACAATGATAACCTCAAAATCCTGGAAAGTTTGAAGCAACAGGCTGTCAAGACATTCGCCGATATATTCTTCCGCGTTGTACATGGGGATGATTACGGAAATTGCAGGCGGCGTTATTTGGCGGGGCGCAATCATGCTAGGCGGCGTATCGCTCAGCCAATCAATTTGTATCGTGATTTCCTCGCCGGCTTTTGCGTCTATGTTATATCGATAAGACTTATCGTGCCAAGCAGGAGTGAGCTGGTTGAATATATTCTTACCGTTTACAGTCAGCTTTGTGTAGTTTACCCAATAGGGAATGCGTTTGGAATTATCTTTAGGGGTGCGAACGTCCAAACCTCTAAGTTCCAATCGAATTTGCCCGTCCGTAGCAATCGGCTTAGCGATAAATTTTAAAGTTCCCTTATAGGAATTAATCACGTAACCTATACCGTTTTTATTAATCCAAGGCGGTTTTGTGATAGTTGCCTTGTCGTCGGACATGGAAAGGATTTGGAAATCTCCGCCGCCCGTTTTGGGCACCAGTTGAATGTCAATTCTTGAGGTAAGGAAGCGCAGGAGCCTTTCATTAGTTTGGGAATTTTCTTGAGCAAGTTTACCCTTAGCGTCGATTGTAGCAAAAAATAACGACAAGACCACTTCAAACGATTTATTTTCCTTGCCAAGTTCGCGATGTAATATCTCGTAAATAGCCGAGTTACTCAAAATTTTTTGCGGCTCTTTGGTACGGACAAGAACGTAATTAAAATGGCTTGTCGAAGCTCTGCGACAATATTCGGGATTATTTTTTAAAATTTCTGTTCTGCTTTCGAGCGCGTTCAAAGCCTTTGCCCAAGCAACATATGACGAAACCCAATATGCAAGTTGCTCCTCCGGATCTCTTACCGCTAGAGAGAGGGACTCGGTGTGGCGTCTGTAAAAATAGAACGGGAATGGAATTCGCAAAAATCTCTTCGAGTAAGAGTAAACGTTGATGACCCAAATAAAGTCGTCGCAATTCGGAACAATCGGGAAGACAATTTTATTTTGGATTAAAAGTTCTCGGCGAACAAGTCTTGACCATGGCTGACCAAAATTGCCTTCCGGCTCGTCGGAGATAAGGAGTTGATTGAGGATTTTTTTCTGGTCGTCAACAACTAGCATCGGCTCATCTTTTAAACCTTTTTTGCGCAACGTTTTACTTAATCCGTCCGAATAAAAGTGAATATCATTTGGCTTTACTAAATTGTAATAAGCACTTGTGTAAACGACATCGGCATCATATTTTTTTGCCGCCGTGTACAAAGTCTCTAAGGCATTGAGCAAAACAAAATCATCGGCGTCGAAGAAAATAACATATTCGCCGCGTGTAAGTGTAAGTCCGACATTTCGCGGTTCGCCGGCTCCGCCCGAATTTTTTTCCAGTTGAATGAGTTTAAGTCGTCCATTAAATTTCGGCACGTAACTATTGACAATCTCAAAGCTGTTGTCGGTTGAGCGATCGTCAACAATAATAACCTCGAAGTTTTGGAACGTCTGATGGAGGAGACTATAAAGTAATTCACCGATATATTTTTCGACGTTATACATGGGAATAACGATTGAAATACCCGGCAGGGCTTTTGCTTCCGGCGCGGCAATTTGTTTTTGTTCCACTTGCTCGGAGCGTTTTTTGTAATTTAATAATTCTTTTTGTTGATTGACCACGTAAGAACAGATACTTGAGACTAAAACATCGTTATCGCCCAGATATTTGCCGAATTTTTCTTGGAAGATTTTATAGACATCAAAAGCAGATTCATTTATACAGCGTTCAAAAATATTATTGAAAGCAATCCTTACCGAACGGGCAATTATGTCATAACGATAACGAGGATTTTCTTTAAAAAAGTCAATCCTGCCCATGAAGTTATCCAAGTCTTTAAGACTGCGGATTGTAGCGTCCATCCATCTTTGCACATATTCGGAAATATTGTATTGTCTGAAAGAAATTCCGTCTTCATGTATTCTTCTAACAAAGCAAATATTTGGTATGCGTAAAAATCGTTTGGAACAGAAAAGTAATTCTATACACCAAACATCATCTTCAGAGCCGATTAATGGCAGGAACTTTATATTGTTTTCAACAAGCAGATCACGTTTTACAAATCGAAGCCATACGGTCATCCAATAATTCCACTTCAGCAATTTTCTAATTCTTTCTGCCAAGTCGTTAGTTTCGAGTGTCGGTTCCGTAACAAACGGTGGCTTTTGAATTCGAGAATCAGCAATGCGAATATTTTTTCTTAATTCCTGCCCGACTCCTTCTGACCAGTAATATTTTTCGCAATAAACAACGTCCGCATCAAATTTTTTAGCAAGAATATACACTTCTTCAAAAGCATGTTCAGTAATGATATCATCGCTGTCAAGGCAATAAATATATTCACCCGATGCCAAATCAATTCCTTTATTACGCGGTTCTCCGGGATGCCCTGAAGTCTTTTCCATTTTAATAATCTGAAGTCGTCTGCCGAATTTTCCAATATAACTTTCGACAATTTCAACACTGTTATCAGTCGAACAATCGTCAATCACAATGACTTCAAAATTTTGAAATGTTTGTGCTAAAAGGCTGTCAAGGCATTCTCCAATATATTTTTCCCGATTATACATCGGAATAATTACGGATATTGCAGGGTTTTCCATTAAATCACTCCTTATCTTCGGTTAATTTGTGTTGACCAAGCATGGTCGTCAAAGTGTCACGGGTGAAACGATATTCGGCAGAGGAAAAATCTTGTCCGGCGTCGTAGCGATTAGACGGCGCGTTGATTATACCGCAAAAGGTATCGTAAAACATGTCGTTTGTAAAATATTGTTCGTGATTTTTTTGCAATGTATTAAATTTATCCGGGAAAGTTTTTTCGTATTCAGGCGAAAAATAAATGAACATCGGAATTCTAAGCATTTCAAAGCGAAAAACGTCGGGGTTATGAGAAATTTCCAAGTCCTCGCCGTGGTCGGAAAAATAAATCATTGCTTGTAAGTTCAAGTTAGCCTTTGCGTAGTCAAAAATTTTCGACAGGACAAAATCAGTGTACAAAATCGAATTCGCATAGCTCGGAGCCGCTAACATCATGCCGGTACCGTCCTTAGTCACCCATTTTTTAAATCTGTGCGGGTATCGGCTGTTGTAGTAAATGTGACTGCCCATTATGTGGAAGACGATAAAATTTTTTTCGTTTGGGTCGATGCGCTCAAAAAATTTAAGCAAAATCTCGTCTTCAAGCTCGGAAAAATCAAAGGTGTCGTCAGTCCACTCTGAAACGTCAGCAGTTTTGGCGACGAGGGTTATCGCGCTGTCGAATTCACCGTAACGATCTTGATTGCTGAACCAATATGTTTTATATCCCGCCTTTCTCGCCACATCGATTATCGAAACCGACTCGAAAAATTCTTTATCATT
>CAMJKR010000043.1 GCA_946406415.1 uncultured Selenomonadales bacterium
AACGTGACAGTTAAGCACAGGACGACGTAAGGCAACGAGGCTGAGCCGTCAAAAACATTCGACGCGATACCGATTGAGCAAAGACAAGCCATAGTTCCAATTTGCCCTGTCATAATCAGCGGGCGACGACCATGACGCCCCATCATCCATATACCAAAGAACGTAGCACTAACGGAGATAACGCCGTTTGCAATGTTACCAATAAGAGCTGCTTGAGTTGAAAAACCTGCTTCCGTCAAAATCTGCGTGCCGTAGTACATAATTGAGTTGACGCCGGAAATCTGTTGGCAGATAGCAACGCCCATTGCGATAAAGACGATACGACGAACCCACGGAACCGCGAGGTCGGAATAAGTTGCTTGCTGAACGGAACTTTCAAGCGCGATAGTTTCTTTGATTTCGTCAAGCTCTTTTTGAGCGCGTTTTTCTTCACGAATCTTTTTGAGGACTTCGAGAGCCTCACCGACGCGACCTTGAACAATCAACCAACGCGGAGATTCAGGAACGCTCAACATACCGAGCCACAAGACGATTGCAGGTGTCGAGGCGATTGCCAACATGTAACGCCAAATGCCGCCCGTTGAACCGAAAGTAACACCCATTGCCGCATTGACGACGAACGCTAACAGCTGACCAGTAACAATCATCAGCTCGTTTTGTGTAACCATGCGCCCGCGTCGTTCAGCGGGAGCCATTTCAGCCAGGAACGCCGGAACTGTAACCGACGCACCACCGACTGCAAGACCTAATACAAAGCGGCAGAAAATCAAAACTTCAGCGTTAGGAGAAAGTGCGCAACCATTTGCCGCGAAGAAAAAGATAAATGCCAAGTACAGAATCATCTTGCGGCGACCTGCAGTATCAGCAATGCGACCGCCCATAAACGAACCGATTGCCGCACCTGCTAACAAGCCGCTCGCGACCAAACCTTCCATTGCCGGCGATAAGTTCAGCTGATCGGGCATTGCCATAAATGCAAGCGCACCGTTGATAACGCCGGTGTCGTAACCGAAGAGCAAACCGCCGAACGTCGAGACAATCATTACTCGACGCAAGTAGGTTTCATGAGAAATTCCCTGAGCCATTTGTTGTAACCCCCTCACATTTCAATGAGTTTTATATTTATACCCTAACCCAACAAATGACTCTATATTTTAGTGGTTAGTGGTTAGCGATTAGTGGCTAGATTTTCTAACCACTAACCACCAATCACTAGTCACTTATAATCAATACTTGCGAGCCGCCTCAAGATTCGGAGCCATAATCTCTTTGTAGACTTTTTGAATCTTTTCGGACTTGGAGACTTGAGCGACACCAACACGCCACCAATCACCATAGCCGTGCACCATAGTTTTCGGCAAAACTTTAACGTCAATCAGCGTGGAAACTTTTTGTTTCTTGGAGTCTTCGATAGCCGCAACGAGTTCTTCGACGGTGTGGACGGTGTACGCAACGCAACCATAAGAGCGGGCGTTCATAGCGAAATCAATCGGAACAAAGCCGCCGTTCAAACCGGTCGGGGTGCGGAAACGGAATTCAGTACCATAACTTCCTTGACCGTGTCCAATTTCCAAATTGTTAATGCAACCGTTAGTCATGTTGTCGAAGAGGATAACATTAATCTTGACGCCTTCAGCAATGGATTGCGGCAATTCGGAATGGAGCATCATATAAGCGGCGTCGCCAACCATAGCATAAACTTCGCGATCGGGTTCGGCAAGCTTAACGCCTAAAGCCGCGTTGACTTCGTAGCCCATGCAACTGAAACCGTATTCGACATGATAGCCGCCAACGGATTTTGCACGCCACACGCGCTGAACGTCGCCAGGAATGGAGCCAGACGCGGCAACCATAATCGCGTTTTCGTCGATAGTTTCGTTGACGATACCAAGTGCGCGGCATTGCGGCAAACTGGAGCCTGTAAGTTTGATAAATTCTTCGCTGACTTTTGCGAAATCCAAACCGTCAACAACTTCCGGAACAAAATCCTTGCCCGTATATTCGACATGATAAACGCGGTCAACTTCAGCGTCATATTTTTCTTTGGAGGCTTTAACTTCAGCTTTGTACTCGTCGGAAACTTTCCAATCAGTTTTCTCAAGTTCTGCGCTAAGTGCGTCGATACCTGCTTGCGCGTCTGCAACGATTTGTAAGCCGTCGAGTTTGTAAGCGTGGAATTTGGAAACGTTAATGTTAATAAATTGAACTTCGGGATTGTGGAAAATCCATTTCGAGGAAGTCGTAAAATCAGTGTAACGAGTGCCGACGCCGATAACAACATCAGCAACAGCTGCAATATCATTAGCACCACAGCCGCCAGTTTCACCGACGCCGCCCAAATTCAACGGGTGATTCCAAAGAATTGTACCTTTGCCAGCTTGAGTTTCGCCGAACGGAATATTAAATTTCTCGGCAAATTTACGGAAGGATTCTTCAGCCTCAGAATATTTCACGCCGCCGCCAAAGATAAGGAGCGGTTTTTTCTTAGTTTTGAGAAGTTCGACAGCCGCCTTGATTGCACGAGCCGCCGGAGCTTGTCTATCAATATGGTGAACTCTCTTTTGGAAGAAATATTCGGGATAATCATAAGCTTCGCCCTCAACATCTTGCGGAAGTGCAATGCAAACTGCGCCGGTATCAGCAGGATCAGCGAGAACGCGCATAGCATTAATACAAGCCGTCATCAAAATTTCGGGGCGAGTAACTCTG
Source organism: uncultured Selenomonadales bacterium (assembly GCA_946406415.1). Lineage (GTDB taxonomy): Bacteria > Bacillota > Negativicutes > Selenomonadales > Selenomonadaceae > Quinella. Next base: position 2,710 of record CAMJKR010000043.1, read on the forward strand.
TCCCAATATTTACAAACAGCTTTGAAGGCGTCGTTAGCGGTGATTGCCAAATTCGTGGGTTGTTCCATTTGCTGGAGAACGGGATCCGGTTGACGGTCAGCATAAGTGTCGCCAGGCAGGAACAATACCGGAATGCAGTTAGCAGTAGCAGTTGCGGCGGCAGTAACCATATTCATTGCGCCGGGACCAACAGACGACGTGCAAGCATACATTTGTTTACGGCGTTTTTGCTTAGCAAAACCCATAGCCGCATGAGCCATACCCTGTTCGTTGCGCCCCATGCGCATAATCAAATCGCCGGCGTCTTCTTCCAGAGCTTGCCCCATGCCGACAACGTTGCCATGTCCGAAGATACCGAAGATACCCTCGAACATTTTGTTTTCTTTGCCGTCGAATTCAATGTACTGGTTGTTGAGGAACTTAACGAGAGCTTGCGCTACCGTAAGTCTAATCGTTTTTGCCATGAAAAAAATCCTCCTTAGCGTTTAGGCTCCCAAATCTTAGCGTTGGGATCAAGGAGCCAAACATGTTCGGGTAAATCAGTGCGGGTTTTCTTCCAAGGACCGCCTTGCTCGTCGGGCAAATGACGAATCATCCATGAATACCACATTGCATAGCCAGGAGCTGTAACTTGCGGGTGCATAAGTCCGCCAGAAATTTCAGACCAGCTGTTGTGAGTAATTTTAAATGCGTTGTCGCCGATAAACGCCGCGCCAAAACCTTGCGGCTTATCAAATTTATAAGTATAAACTTCCGGTTGCGGGTGATTGTGCGGAATATATCCCGACCAACGTCCAGGACTATTGATAACTTCGCCGTTAACTTGATTCGAGAAAGGCGCGTTGCTGTAGTCAAAAATCGTGCGAACGGTGCGTTCAGCCGTTGCGTTCCAAAGTCCTTGTCCGAAAATATCGCATTGAACATCTTCCGGACGATAGAACACGGGCGCAAAATCGCGGTCGTTCATAGTCTTTTGAATCAGCAGTTCGGAATCAACTTTTGCTTTAATCCAAACTTTTTTAGCGCGAGGAACTTGCAAGCAGAAAGGATTTTCGTCAACGAGGGATTCGCGGTGCATAAGTTCCTTTTTGTCGTCCCAGCTGATTTCAACTTCGCCCGTCAAGATAACAATCGCGCTTTCCTGATAAGGATCTTCGAGTTCGATAATTTCGTTCGCGTCCATGACTTGATAGCCAATGTCCATAAGCATATCACTTTCGCGAGTCGTCATTGCGTTGTAGCCGTGTTTTAACTCTGTTCCGAGTCTTCCAAATTTCATTGAAAGCCCTCCCTTTTGAAGCTTTTAGCTTTCAGCTGTTAGCTGTTAGAAAAATTTCATCTAACAGCTAGTAGCTAACAGCTAACAGCTAGATTTTATCTTTCCAACCAATTTCCGTGATAACTTCTTCTTGTGCGTGCTCTTTAATGAAAGCTTCAATCTGGTCAATCTTCTGCATAGCTTCCGAGCAACTGTGACTTGCAACAACCATAGCCGCATGTGCCGTTGCGTGGCGCAAAGCTTCGGGAACTTCCAAACCTTCAAGCAAACCATGAACGAACGCGCTAGCATAAGCGTCGCCGCCGCCAAAAGATTTTAAAAGTTTAATGTGATAAGATTCGACTTTGTAAGCATGACGGTCGACAGTATAAGCAACGGAGCCGCGCTTGCCGTGTTTGATTACGACGATTTTATTTCCAAAGGACAAATATTTTTCTGCGATTTCATGATCGGGCGGATTTTCGGCGTCTTCGGGCAAAAGTTCAGCAAAGTTGACTTCATCACGCGAGCCAATAATAACATCACTAAGCCGCGCCATAAGGGAATAATAAATTGCGATTTCTTCTTTGGAACGCCACGTGTACGGACGATAATCAATGTCGAAAATAATTTTGGTGCCGTGCATACGAGCATATTGAGCCGCCGTCAAACAAGCCTCGCGACTGGGAGCCGCCGCCAATGCCAAACCAGAAACGATTAACGCTTTGGACGCGGCGATATAATTTTCGCTGACATCTTCGGGCGCAATTTGCAAATCGGCAACTTTATCGCGGTACATGAGGATTGAGCTTTCAGTTTCGCTTTTGATCTCCGTGAAAGTCAAGCCCATGCGTTCGCCATGTTTAGCGCGGGTCATTTGCGTCGTATCAATGCCGCGATCCTTAAAGAAATTAATAATAAAATCGCCGAATTGATCATTAGACACGCAACCGATAAATCCGACTTTTTTACCGAGCTGATTAAGTCCGACGGCGATATTGCCCGGCGAGCCGCCCAAATACATTGAGAAAGTTTTTACCTTGTCGAGAGTGCGATGGATTTCGTTAGGGTTAAAGTCCAGAGTTGCGCGTCCGATTATTACAACGTCGCGGTCGCGTTTCTGGTCAAATTCGATAATTGCCATTGTCTAAACTCTCCTTTAGCGAAAAGTGGTTAGCGACAAAAATATTTTCACTAACCACTAATCACTAGCCACTAACCATTAATCACACGATCATATATTTGCGAACGAGTTCAACGAGACCTGCATAGCTGCCCAAGAATTGATTAATCGTGCGGAGGAATGCGCCGTAGTGCTGGAATTCTTCGGGTTTCATGCCGTCGGGTTCATAAGCGCGGCGGAATTCGTCAATCGTCAAGAGTTCATCGAGCCATTTTTGCGGAACGGGCGTATCCATGTTGTTTTTAATTTCAACTTTGGTGCCGTTGTATTTCTTTTGGAAGTCGCTGGTAATGGTGAGGACAACGTCGCCGCCGATGAATTGTTCAAAGTGGTGGAGGTTACGATAAGCCGCGAACAAAAGCTTGGTGCGATAGCCGCGTTCTTTGTAAATCTTATACGCATTCTTGAAAACAGCAACGCCAGCCCATTCGAGTGCGTCGGGGTGAATAATATAATCTTTGCCTTTGAGATAAGCTTTGAGGTAGTCATCAGTACGACCGCCCATAATCGTGCAGACGGGGTGCATCCAAGAAGTATCTTTGCCTTCCGCCTCGCGACGTTTCAAGCCGCGCTCAACAGCTTCAGCAACTGCCAATGCTTGAGGAACCGTGAACGATACAGTAGCGTTAATGGAGACGCCCTGATAAGTCATTTCCTCAAAAGCTTCGATACCGGCTTTGCTTGCGGGGGCTTTAATTTGGATATTGGGAGCGAGGCTTGCGAGTTGAACGGCATGAGCAACGAGCTTTTCGGGATTCTGATAGAATTTTGCATTAGCCTGGAAGGAAATTTTGCCGCGTTGACCATGATTTTGTTCGTGCATAGGCTCAAGCAATTTAGCTGCTTTAAGTCCGAGAGCTTCGATAACTTTCCAAGCAACGTCGTCTTCGGTGAAAGTCGGGTTGTCAGCGATGATTTGTTTAATGGTATCTTCCCAATCGGGGAGTTCTTTTTTGAGAACGTTGAAGACGATAGCGGGGTTGGTGGTTGCACCGCTTGCCGCGCACTGATCGAGAGCGTACTGCAATTCTTTGCACGAGCACGAGTCGTTCCAAACTTCCATTTGCGGGAAAGCCTTGATTGCTTCTTGCAGAGTTGTCATTATAAATTATCTCCTTTCGGGATTAAAAATTTGCATATGTTTTTTAACATTTTCGCAAGTGCCTTGAACTATGGCGTCGCTAAAGTCGAAGAATTTGGCATTGGGATTTGCCGCGCAGACTTCGCGAATTTTTCTTGCCGAGTTGTCGTAACTTGCCGTCGCGATATTAATTTTCTTGATACCGTTGGCAATGCAATTTTTGAAGTCGTCTTCGGTTAAGCCGGTGCCGCCGTGCAATACCAGCGGAGTTTTAATCGCGTCGAAAATTTCTTTAAGCCTGTCGATTCGCAACTGCGGTTGGACGGTGTAATTGCCGTGCGCGGTTCCGATTGCAACTGCCAGCGCGTCAACGCCGGTTTCTTCCGCGAATTTTTTAGCCTCGTCAACACTGGTAACTAAAACGTCAACGGCTTTATAATCGCCCTCCGCGCCGCCGACACGACCAATTTCCGCCTCGACTGCCGCGCCTTTAGCATGTGCCAATTCGACGACTTCTTTTGTACGACGGATATTTTCTTCAAGCGGATATTTTGAGCCGTCAAACATCACCGACGTAAAGCCCAGACTTAACGCCAACTTAATCGTTTCAAGCGTTCCGCCGTGATCAAGGTGTACAGCCGCGGGCATTTTGCATTTTTTAGCGGCGGCAAGCATAATCGGTCCGAGCAAGTCAAGCGGCGAATATCTAAGCCGACCTTCAGCGATTTGTAAAATTAGCGGCGTTTGGAGTTCTTCGGCGGCTTTAATCGCGCCCATTGCCATTTCCATATTGGAGACGTTGAACGCGCCAACCGCGAACGTAGTATCTTCATGCGCCGCGAAAAGTTCAGTCATTTTTACGAGCGGCATTCAGTCACTCCTCTCGAAGTTACTTTTAAAAAGTAACCAAACAGCTGTCGCGACGAGCCGTTTAAAAGTTTGGACGTAATCGCCGCGCTTTGTAGACATTTTCAACTTTCAAATTCTTTAACGAATCTTACAAGATTTTTTCTAATTGGGATATGTTGCGGGCAAACTTTTTCGCACTTGCCGCACTTGAGACAACTGGACGCGGGATTTTTATCGCGAGCACGAGCCAGCCAGCCTTCCCGACGACTTGCAAAAGTTTTGTTTTCAAACAGCGTTAAATGGTTCAGCATTGCGAAGAATCCGCTAATCGGGAGCTTTTGCGGGCAAACAGTCGCGCAATAGTCGCAAGCCGTGCAAGGTATCAGCGGAATTTTAGCAAGTTCGTTGCGTGCCTCGTCGATAACTTTTTCCTGCGCGGGTGTGAGTTTTGTAAAATTTTTCAGCGTGGAAACATTATCGCGCATTTGCTCCAAAGAATTCATGCCCGATAAGACAACTGCCACTCCGTCAAGATTTGCCGCGAATCTCAATGCCCATGACGCCGGCGAGGATTCGGGTTCAGCGTCGCGCAAAATTTTTTCAATCTGCGCGGGCGGTGCGGCTAACATTCCGCCTTTAACGGGTTCCATTACTACAACTTTTTTGCCGTGACGTTGCGCAACTTCGTAGCAAGCACGAGACTTTATCGCGGGCGCGTCCCAATCTGCCCAGTTAATTTGCAACTGCACAAAATCAACTTCGGGGTGCGCCGCTAAAATTTTTTCCAATTCTTCGGGCGTAGAGTGGAACGAAAAGCCGAGATTTTTTATCAAGCCCGCAGATTTTTTCTCTGCAACAAAATCCCAAACTTTGAAGTTGTCGAAATATTTTGTGCGATAATCGCCCATGTTGTGCAACAGATAAAAATCAAAGAACTTTGCGCCCGTGCGTTCGAGGGATTCGTCGAATTGTTTAAATGCCTCGTCTTGAGTGGTTGCACGCCACGCGGCAAGCTTTGTTGCGAGCTGAAATTTTTCGCGCGGATAACGCTCAACCAACGCTTGACGGATTGCAACTTCGGAGCCGGGATAAGCCCACGCCGTATCAAAGTATGTAAAGCCCGCCGCTAAAAATTCGTCGACTAACTTTTTAACAAGTTCAACGTCAATCGAATCGTCAGCGAGCTTTGGCAAGCGCATCAAGCCGAATCCAAATTTTTTAATACCTTCAAACATAAAAACGCAATCCTTTAAAAGAGCTTTTTGTAAATCTCAATGATTTGTTCTTTAGTGGGAATGCGCATTGTATTTTGCGGACTGCCGCTTTCGAGTGCGTCGGACGCCATTTTGTCGAGATAAGAGAAGAATTCTTCTTGAGTGTGATTGCCCTTCTTGAGCAATTCGATAACGGGCGGAATTCCAACTTCTTTGCAGAAACGATCAACTTCTTTAACCATAGCAACTGCCGCGTCGTGGTCAGGAGTGTTTTCGTCAGCGACGCCCATAATGCGACCGATATGCGCAAAGCGAGCGGTATTTTCTTCGATAGCAAATTCAAGGCAAGCGGGCAAAAGTACAGCATTGGAAACGCCGTGTGCAATGTGGAAGAGTGCGCCAATCGGGCGGCTCATGCCGTGAACGATAGTAACCGACGCATTGTTGAAGGCAATACCAGCCTCAAGCGCGGCAATCGACATTGCAAGGCGAGCTTCTTCGTTCTTGCCGTCTTTGTAGCAAATCGGGAGGTTTTTGTGGATTTTTTGGATAGCGGAAATTGCAAAGGTATCTGTCAGCGGTTGAGCCTTGCGGGAGGTGTAAGCTTCAATCGCGTGGCAAAGTGCATCAATACCAGTTGCCGCAGTGACGCCTGGAGGCGCAGTCATTGTAAAGGTCGGGTCGACGACAGCCAACGCCGGAATAATCGACGGACCGCCGAGCAACATTTTAACGTTATTTTCCGTGTCAGAGATGATTGTATTTTTGGTAACTTCGGAGCCAGTGCCGGCAGTCGTCGGAATTGCGACGAGGTACGGAACAGGCATATCAATAACTTCATGCATGTAAGAATTAATCTTGCGGTCGCCAGCCGTCGTCATAAAGCCGATAGCCTTAGCGGTGTCCATAGGCGAGCCGCCGCCCAATGCAATAATGAAGTCGCATTTTTCTTCTTTGTAGACTTTCAAGCCCGCCTCGACGATTTTGTCGGTAGGTTCGGTGTTCGCGCCGTCGAAAATGACGTAGGGAATATTGACCTTTTTGAGGGCGTCCTCAACTTTGGCGGCGTTGCCGAATTTAACCATGAATTGGTCGGTAACGATAAGAGCTTTTGAACCCTTGCCCGCGATGTGGTCGCCCAATTCCGCGATTACGTTGACGCCGGAAATGATTTTTGCCGGCACCATGAATGTGTAGCCCATTGTTAATTCACTCTCCTTGCAAAATTCAATTCTTGATTAAATCTTGGTTATATCGTGATTCAATTCTAAAACTTATCAAGCATAATGTCAATCAGTTTTTCGGAAAATTTTTACAGAATTTTTGGGCGGTACTGCGCGAATATTTTCTGAAAACTCCTTGTCAGCAGTTAGATTTTAGTTTACAATAATTCGACTAAACATTAACCACCAATAACTAAAAAAGGAGGCTCTGTATTGAAAGTAGAACGAATCCACCAAATTCACGAGTTGCTAAGGGAGCGAAAACGCATATCGCTTGATGAGCTGTGTGAAAATTTTGGTGTGTCGAAAAATACAATCCGTCGCGATATAGCCGAGCTGGAAGAGGACGGGATAATAAAAAAAGTTTACGGCGGGATTGTGCTAAAAGAGGCGGAGATAACTTCGCTGGAGCCATTTTCCGCCCGCGAAATACGCAACATTAACGAGAAAAAAAGAATCGCCGCGATTGCTGCTACTTTTGTTAATGACGGCGATGTTATTTATATTGATTCCGGTACAACGACTATGCATTTATTGCCGCACCTCGCTGAAAAAAATTTCTTAACAATCGTCACTGCTAGCGTTTATGTCCTCGACTTGGCGACGCGCTACAGCAATTTAAACGTCATAGCGACGGGCGGAAATCTTCAGCCGCCGATTAAAGCCCTCGTCGGAGCAAGCGTAGTTGAGTGTATAAGAAATTACAACTTCTCGAAAATATTTCTGGCAAGCACGGGAATTTCCATTGAACACGGCGCAACAAACGCCTCGCCGCTTGAATGCGAAATTAAAAAGGAACTCGTCCAAAAATCTTGCGCGAAATATTTGCTCGTCGACAACTCCAAATTCGACGTTGCCTCGTTGATGACTTTCAGCGAACTTACCGACATTAATCACGTTGTCACCGATAAAAATCCGCCGGAAAAATATCTCGAATACTTCAACAAAAATTCAATTAATCTTATCTTGCCCGAAGACAATTAGAAAAAAATTACGGCTCGCCTTGATAAGTGAGCCGCTTTATAGCATTTGTTGGATTAGGGTCTTAGGGAAGTGGAGTAAATTACTTGTAGAAGTCGGGACGATCTTTGAAGACGATAGGCACTATTGCGCCGTCGGATTGTTGAGATTTAACTAATGCGTCTGCAGTGCAGGTTGCAAGATATCCGTCCCAAGCGTTCGGACCGCTGACAACGCCTTTAGCAGCCTCGTTGACCCAATCTTGAACTTCCTCGTCGTAAGCGTCATGGAAACGTACGAAGCAGTCGGTATCAATGGTCGTAGAAACTTGTGCGCCCTTACGATAGCTCGGATAGAGCGGTTGAGGCATTTTAATCGCGCCGTCTTCGCAAACGACTTCGCAGTTGATGTCATAACCGAATTTGCAGTTAACGAAAACTTCATCGTCGACGCAAATGCCGTTTTTGGTGCGGAGCAACATAATTTGCGGGTCGGCAAGGTGGTCGGCGGCGTATTTAGTCTTACGCGGGAAGAGAACCTGCGCGGAAACAAAGTCGTCGTTAACG
>CAMJKR010000044.1 GCA_946406415.1 uncultured Selenomonadales bacterium
TGCCCGCGCCAGCCGTGACAGAGTTCGTGGAGCCTTCCAAATTAATGACGTTATCGCCCTCGCCCAAGTTTGCTAAGATTCCAGTTGAATCAGTGTATTGTATCGTTAGCGTGTCATTGCCTGCGCCTGTATTAATTGTGCTATTTGTGCCACCAATTTTTATTGAATCGTTGCCTATTCCCGTCGTAATTGTATTGTTGGAGCTGTAATTAATCAAAATTTGATTATCGCCGTCGCCTAAGTCAAAGTTAGTGTCGACAAAATTTTTGCCGCTTTCGCTAATAAACGTATCGTTTCCTGCACCGCCTATTATCGTTGAGCCGAAATTTTCTTGACGATTATAAACTAACCCCGGATCCGTCTCGTGCGGATAATTGTATTTTATTGTGCCGAGTGAAACGGAGTTATCACCGTCACCGAGATTAACATATTGATGATCGCCGCCGGTGACTATTACGGTATCGTTGCCCGCGCCCGCCAAAACGGAGTTATAACCGCCGATGAGATTTATAACGTCGTCGCCCTTACCGGAATTAACGTAGAGTTTAGTGGCAGTAGCAGTTATAGAATCGCCTGCGTTATCGTCTGTTAAGTTGTCATCGTTGGCAAAAACGCTGGAGCCTTCGCCCAAATCGTTAATAGTCCACGCGCCGCCGCCGTAGCTGATAGATTGTTTAATTGCGCCGTCAGCAGTGTAAACATTAGCGGACGCCGAACCAACAGAAATCCTATTGTCGCCGCTAGTATTGGTTGCAAGGCGTTCGTAAGTGGAACCGTCTTTAGCAATAGAGACGTAATAAAAGCCGTTTTGATTAGCATGTAGTTCAACGCGGGCGATAATATCACCGAGCGCAACGGTATCAGCTTCGGCGGAAGTTTTAGCGAGCCAGCGCAGGAACATGTAGCCGCCGGCGTAGGAGTAATTACCTTTATTGGAGCCGCCAGTGATAGAGGCTTCTTGAGAGGAGTTATTCAAGTCGAGATTAATCCAGCTGTCGAGATAAGTAGAAGTGCCAGCGACTGCAGTATTAACGGCATTGTTAAGCAATTCTTGCATGGGGGTAATGCGTTTATCGTCTACGCCGTGAATTAATTCAGCCATGCCCTCTTTAATAAACATGGGCAGTTGAGAAAAGAAGTCGACATTAGCGGCGAGTACAGCGTGATTAAATTCATGAGCAATGGTACGGTCGAGGCGTCCGCCGCTACGATAGCCGTTGCCAATGTCAATATAACCGTCGCAGTTGGGATCGGTGTCGCTAGTTAGCCCGCTGAAATATTTAGCGTTAACAACTAAGTCGAGGTGATAAGCTTGCCCGTTTAAGCTACGGTTAGAGACGTAAGCGAGCCACGAGGAACTTTGGTTATCTTCAAAGTAGAGGTCAATCTCGTTAACGGTAGCGGTGCCGTCGTAGAAATTAACGCCGTTAGCCTCGTCGTTTAAATCGAGAGCCTCTTTAAGCCACCACTTATATAAACCGCTGATGATAATCCATTGATAATAGTTAGTGTCTTGCAAAGTACCGATATTATCAGCGTTAATTGCGCCAGTGACATTGCCGGTTGAGGGGTCGCGTTCGCCGATGATATTAAGTTTAAGCCCACGATAAGTAAAGGATAGATTACCCTGAGCATCGACGTCTAAATAGGCGGGATCAAATTTACTTTCAACGTTGGCGATTTTATTAGAAATGGCGTCGAGGTCAGTAGCAGTGGAGACGCTAACAAAGGAGCCGTCAGCGGTGAAATAACCTTTAAGTGTGTTAACGTCGGAGAGGTGCACGGTATAGGGAACTTGAACGTCAGGAGCGTCGCCGGAGATAATATCAGGCGTGGAGCCAAATAAATTGCGTTTAATTGCCGGTGGAGTGGGCGGTTGGTCGTCAGGCATATTTGCGCCGCCAGTTAAATTAGTTTCAGTGCCCAAGATAATATCTTCCGCAACGCCATCCGAGTCTGTCGCGTCGCCTGAATTAGCGTTGGTTTCAGTGGTGCCTTTAGTGAAAGTGACAATAGAAGAGCCATCGGAATTCGCGGTAGCAACGGAGGTAAAATCCTCTGCGCCGATTAAGTGGGTGTTGGAATTAAAATCGTTAATGGTAAAAGAAAAAACACCGGAGGCAACGGAAATAGTATCATTATTGCCGCCGGTGCGGATACGAGCATTGCGCCCGCTGATGATAATTTGGTCGTCGCCTGCGCCCGCGTCGATAGAATCTTCGCCCTGCGCGTAAATAGTATCGTTTGCAGCGGTGACGTTAACGAGCCAGCCATTATTGCCGGTGTAAATGATTTGGCTTTCCGAGCCAGTAGCGGTGTAGACGTTGGCGATTTCGTAAACGGTGGTATCGTCGGTTTTGGAAACGGAGCCGCCCGCATCGGAGCCGGTAATCCCGCCTGTATCAGCATTAGTGGTATCAATGCCGCAAGCAGTGTAAGCGTCATTAACAGTTGGAGCGGATTTAATAGCAGTTAAGAATTGGTTAATGGCGTCGTCAATGCCTTGATATTGAGAGCAAGCTCGAATAGCCGAATCAAGCATAGCTTTGGCGGGCGCGTAATTGGAGCCGTCTTGGGTTGCGGTATTGTAATTATGATTACTCAACGCCGCCATGAACTTTTTGATAACATCAAGCTGTGTCATATAAATTCCCTCCCTGAAATTAACTTCCTTGCAATTTTTGCATTTAATTATACAATAAATCTACACAGAAAAACACCCACTTCTAGGCTAAAACAACCACTTTTTGTAGCGGGTAAAAAAAATCGCCCCGACCGAAGTCGAAGCGTTTATTTAACTGATAACAACCGTCTTTCAGCTGTTGATAAGTTTTTTGTAAAGTTCAATATACTCGTGCGCCGAATTCTTCCAGCTGTAGTCGCTGTTCATAGCGTTGGAAGAAATTTGGAGCCAAACTTCAAACTGTGCGTAAGTCGACAGTGCACGCTTGAGAGCATACATCATTTCATGCGCGTTGTAATTCGAGAAGACAAAGCCGTTGCCTTGTTTGGTGTACTTGTCGTATTGCTGAACGGTATCTTTCAAGCCGCCAGTTTCGCGAACGACGGGAGCCGCACCATAACGCATTGCGATAAGCTGACCAATGCCGCAAGGCTCGTAATTGGACGGCATAAGGAAAATATCGGACGAGGCGTAAATCCTCTGCGCAAGTTCATTCGAGAAATAAATATTCGCAGAAACTTTTTGCGGATATCTCCACGCCAAGCCTTTGAACCAATCCTCATAAACTTTATCGCCGGTGCCCAAAAGAACGAACTGGAAATCCTCATGCTGTAAAAGTTCATCCATCATACGGACAACGAGGTCGAGACCTTTAGCCGCAACAAGACGAGTAACCATTGACACAATCGGAATTTTTCTGCCCTGCGGAAGTCCGAGCAACTCTTGGAGCTTAATTTTGTTTTCGCACTTCTTATCAAACGCGGCATAAGCGTCGGAGTTATCATAGTTAACAAACAAGTGCTTATCGGTCGCGGGATTAAATACGGTGTAGTCAATGCCGTTGACAATGCCGTACAAATCATCTTTGCGGCTACGCAGAAGTCCATCGAGGTGTTCGCCGAAGTATTCGTATTGAATTTCCTGCGCATAAGTTTTGCTGACAGTCGAGACATAATCGGCGTAGATAATGCCGCCTTTCATGAAGTTGACCGCATCATAAAATTCGAGGTCGCCGTTGTTGAAATATTTCCAGTCGAGTCCGAGAACGTCGCCCATAATATCCTTTGTAAAGACGCCCTGATATTTGAGGTTGTGAATCGTGTACAGCGTCTTAATATTTTCGTAACGCTCGTCGCCCTGATGTTCGAGTTTCAGCAGAACGGGGACTAAGCCGGCATGCCAGTCATTGGCGTTGATAACGTCGGGCCAGAAGTCAAGCGCGGGCAAGCAATTCAGAATCGCGCGGCAGAAGAACGAATAACGCTCTGCGTCGTCGTCGTAACCGTAAAGCCCTTCGCGCGCAAAATATTCTTCATTGTCGACGAAATAATAAACCACGCCGTCAAGCTCGTATTTATCAATGCCGACGTATTTCGTGCGCCAAGAAACAGGAATTGTCCCGTCGTAAACGTGCTCCATACCTTCGCGATATTTCTCGCCGATTTTGCTGAACTTCGGGAGGATAACGCGAACATCAACGCCCTGCTCTTTAAGAGCTTTGGGGAGAGAACCTGCCACATCAGCCAAACCGCCAGTCTTAATAAACGGCACAGCTTCAGACGCCACATAAAGAACTTTCATAATATAAACTCCCTCCTGTTTATCTTGTTGTTGGGAAAAATATCTTTTTAATTTGTAAGCCTAAACAATCACGTCATGTTTAAGATAAATTGTCGCAAGTGGCGGAATTGTCAAGGTTATTGAGTGGTTGCGGTTGTGATACGGAATTTCTTCGGTTAAGAGAGCACCGGAATTTTTTATGTCACTGCCGCCGAATTCTTCCGCGTCCGAGTTGAACACTTCGACATAACTGCCTTTGTCGGGGACGCCGATTCGATAGCCCTCGTGCGCATTTGGCGTAAAGTTGGAAATTGCAATAAGGTAATCGTCACTGTTTTCCGCCTTGCGAATAAAGGAAACTATGCTGTTATCGTTGTCGTTGCAGTCAATCCACTGGAAGCCGTTCCAATCAAAATCCACTTGCCAGAGCGATTTGTTATCCAGATAAAATTTGTTCAATGCCCGCGAATATTCCTGCAACTGCTTATGCTTTTCGTATTGCTCGACGAGGTGCCAATCTAAGCTGTCGTTTTCGTTCCATTCGATAAACTGCCCGAACTCGCCGCCCATAAACAAAAGCTTTTTGCCGGGGTGCGCCATCCAGTAGCCGAAGAAACATCTCAAGCCCGCAAATTTCTGCTCATATTCGCCGGGCATTTTTTCAATCAAAGATCGCTTACCGTGAACAACTTCGTCGTGCGAAAGCGGCAGGATAAAATTTTCCGCGAATGCGTACATAAACGAGAAAGTAACTTTGTCGTGATTCCATTTGCGATAAATCGGGTCGAGGCTGACATAAAACAGCATGTCATTCATCCAGCCCATGTTCCACTTGTAGTTGAAACCCATGCCGCCCATATAAACCGGCTTGGAGATAAGCGGCCACGAAGTCGATTCTTCCGCCATCATCAACGCTTGGGGATTGTACTTGAAAACAGTTTCGTTAAGCTTTTTAAGAAATTCAACCGCCTCAAGATTGCCGGTGTCGCCGTAGCGATTTGGAGTCCACTCCCCCTCCTCGCGTCCGAAGTTAAGATACAACATATTTGCCACGCCGTCAATCCTTAAGCCGTCAATATGAAATTCCTCGAACCAAAACAGCGCGTTTGATATTAAAAAGCTTTGAACTTCGGTGCGCCCATAATCGAAATTAATCGTGCCCCAGCCGCGATTTTCTGAACGTTGCGTGTTGTCGGATTCGTAGAGATTAACGCCGTCGAATTCGCGCAAGCCTTGAGTGTCTTTGCAGAAATGACCAGGTACCCAGTCCATTATCACGCCAATATTATTTTTATGCGCCGTCTCAACTAAGTAACGAAAATCATTCGGCTCACCATAACGACTTGTCACAGCAAAATATCCCGTTGTCTGATAGCCCCACGAATTGTCAAGTGGGTGTTCAGTTAGCGGCATGAACTCAATATGCGTATAGTGCATTTCTTTGACGTATTTAATCAACTTGTCGGCAAGTTCGCGATAAGTTAAATAATCTCTGCCTTTGCGTTGCCAAGAGCCGGCGTGCACTTCGTAAATCAGCATAGGGTGCGAATAAGAGGATTTACGTTTCTTGAATTCCTGCCACTCGTTATCTTGCCAGTCGTAGTCTTCGAGGTTGTAGAGTTTCGACGCGGTGTTAGGACGTTTTTCCGCCCAAAAACCATATGGGTCGTCTTTTAAAATATGGGGACCATTTGGCGGCAGAATTGCATATTTGTAGAGGTCGCCTTGCTTAAGCCCTTCGATAAAAATTTCCCACGTTTCGCCGTCTTCAAGCTGAATCATGCGATTAACGCGATTATCCCAGTTGTTGAAGTCGCCGACGACGCTGACGGATTTGGCATGAGGTGCCCACACTGCAAAGCGCACGCCTTTTTTGCCGTCGCGTTCGATAAAGTGTGCACCGAGCATTTCATAAGCGCGATAATTCGTGCCTTGATGGAACAGATAAAGACCGTATTCGCTGAGGTTGGCAATTTTCATGAATCAGCCTCCCTTCCCGCTAATCACTAATTATTGAATCTTACAAGGTTTGATATTCCAAATTTCAGCGGCGTATTCGTCAATGGTTCTGTCGGAAGAAAATCTGCCGGAGTTAGCGATATTCATAGCCGCCGAACGGAGCCAGCCCATACGGTCGGCGTAGCGTGCATAAATTTCGCTGTGCGCGTCGATATAGGCGTTGAAGTCCTTAAGGATAAAGAATTCGTCGTTACCCTGAATCAGATAATCGCGAATCGAATGGAAGTTGCCATAGCTACCGTCGGTGAGTTTATTGACGACAAGTTGAACGTTGGGATTGCTGGTGTATTCGTTCCACGCGGAGTAAGTGCCGTTTTCGTAATAAGCAAGAACTTCGCCCGCCTTAAGTCCGAATATAACAATATTGTCGTCGCCAACAGCCTCGCGGATTTCTACGTTCGCGCCGTCAAGCGTGCCCAAAGTTATCGCGCCGTTCATCATAAATTTCATATTGCCGGTACCAGACGCTTCCTTAGACGCTGTAGAAATTTGTTCGCTGACGTCCGCCGCAGGATAAACGATTTCGCCAATAGACACGCCAAAGTTTTCGATAAAGACGACTTTTAAGCGGTTGTCAATGGATTTATCGTTGTTAATTTTGTCGGCGATTGCGTTGATGAGGCGAATAGTTTCCTTAGCAATGTAGTAACCAGCCGCCGCCTTGCCGCCGAAAAGATACGTCGTCGGGAGCGGTTTATAGCTTGGGTCGTTCTTAATTTTTTCGTATTGCCAAATGATATGGAGCGCGTTCATAAGTTGGCGTTTGTAAGAGTGAATGCGCTTAACTTGAATGTCGAAAATTGTATTCGGGTCAAGTTCAATGCCCTGATGTTTTTTGATAAAGTTAGCGAGGTCAGTTTTGCGAATCAATTTAATTTCGTCGAGTTCCTGTAAAACTTTCCTGTCGTCAACGGATTCATTAAACAAATCTAATTGTTCGGGGTGACGGTGCCACACGCGGCTACGGATTGTTCTATCGATAAGGTCGGCGAGTTCGGGATTGTTGCCCATAAGCCAGCGGCGGTGAGTTATGCCGTTAGTTTTATTATTGAACATGCGCGGCCAATATTCGTAGAAGTCATGGAGCGTAGTCGATTTAAGAATATCGCTATGAATTCTTGCGACGCCGTTAACGGAGTGGGAACCGACGATTGCGAGGCGAGCCATATGAACTTCGCCGCCTTCGATAATCGACATTGCACGGAGTTTTTCGACGTTGTTCGGATAACGCGCCTTGACGTATTCGAGGTGACGGCGGTTAACTTCGTCGATAACCATGTAAATGCGCGGCAGGAGCGTTTTGAACATATCAACCGGCCATTTTTCGAGGGCTTCGGGCATAATCGTATGGTTCGTATAAGCGACGACGTTGCGGGTAATTGTCCAAGCCTCGTTCCATTCCAGTTCGTGTTCGTCAACCAAAATGCGCATAAGTTCAGCGACGCAAAGCGCGGGGTGCGTGTCGTTAATGTGAATAGCAATTTTCTTATCGAGTGCGCGAATATTTCCGCCGGAGCGAACAAAATGGCGAATAATACTTTGCGTGCCCGCCGAAACGAGGAAGTATTCTTGAATTAAACGCATACGCTTGCCTTCGCTGGAGCTGTCGTCGGGGTAGAGGTATTCGGTAATACTTTCGACGAATTGGCGATATTCATTTTTAGCGCGCATTTGTTCATGCGTCAACATGCCGTAATCGGAAAAATCGCGGTTAACTTCAGCGTTCCAAAGGCGGAGCGTGTTAACTGTCTTGTTGTGATAGCCGACAATCGGCACGTCGTAGGGAACAGCCATAACAGTCATTGCGTTATCGTGGACGAGCTTTAACGAGCCGTCGGGTTGTTCCTTCATGTAAGCGTTGCCGTTGAATTTGACGTTGATAGACTTATCGGGCTTGCGATATTCCCAAGCAAAGCCGTCGCGGAGCCAGTTATCGGGAATTTCGACTTGCTGCCCTTGAATAATTTTCTGCTCAAAAAGTCCGTACTGATAACGGATACTGCAACCGTGACCGGGTAGACGGTGCGCCGCTAGCGAATCAATAAAGCACGCCGCCAAACGACCTAAGCCGCCATTGCCCAAGCCAGCGTCGGGTTCTTCCTCGTAAATTTCGTCGAGGTTCAAGTCGAGGTCTTCGAGCACTTCGCGGAATGCCTCATCAATGCCGAGATTGATAAGATTAGCTTTAAGGAGACGCCCCATTAAGAACTCAATCGAGAAGTAATAAACTTGCTTTTCTTGCCTGTCCATGTAAGCCTTGTTCGTTTTAATCCAGTTTTCGGAAACGAACTGTTTAGCCACCGCCGCGACGGTTTTATAAATCTCGTTCATGGGCAGTTCTTTAATGTCGCGCCCGAACATGATATGCGCCGAGCTGATAAAGCGCATTTTGAGGGCGTCCTTGAGTCTTTCGTACTCCTTACTGTGTGCGGTTCTATTTGCATCCTTTGCCAAGTGTACTCCTCCTTTTAATGCGAGATTGTTTATATTTCTAAGTGCCATTTTATCAAACAGCGAAAAACTTGGCAATGTTTATCGAATCATAAACCACAGAAACGGCGAATCTTTACGCTAAGGCAAGTCCCTCAGGTAAAAATCCGCCGCCGATTTCTCATCGATTAAAATTCAATGACTTAGATCCTTGCTTTTTTCGTAACAATGTAAGGATAATTTTCCGCGCCTTTGAGCCAGCGATTTTTGGTGATGATAACTTCTTTGTCGCAGATAACATTTTCGACGCGAGCACCCTCTTGAACGTCGCAACGTTGCATAAGGATAGAATCTTTAACGACTGCGCCATTGCCGACGATAACGCCGCGGAAGATTATGCTGTTTTCAACCGTGCCGCGAATTTCGCAACCATTAGCGATAAGCGAATTTTTAACGTTGGCAGTTTCTTTATACTGAACGGGAACTTCGTCTTTAACTTTCGTAAAGATCGGGCGTTCGTTGTTCATAAAGAGTTCTTCCCAAACTTCGGGCTTGAGGCAGTCGCGGTTCGCCGCATAATATTCCATAGTGGAATTGATATGCGCAACGTAGCCATCATGTTTGTACGCGCTGATTTTGAATTCATGCGCATGACGAATCAACGCATCAAGCAGGAAGTCTTGTCCGCCGCGTTCATAAGAAGATTTAACAATATAAGCGAACGTCGGGACGGGCATAAGATACGCGCCCATAACGTCTTTTTGTCCGGCTTTAATCGCGGGAACTTCTGCGAGGTCGGTGACAATGCCATTGGTGCTGGTTTCGATAACGACGCTCTTACCTGCGCGGTCAACTTGTGCTTTGGAGTAAACCATTGTAATATCTGCGCCGCTGTCTTTATGGAACTGAAGAACTTTTTCAAAGTCAATGTTGTAAATGTAGCTTGCGTTGGTGAGAAGGACATATTGTCTGCCGCTGAGTTCAGCGAAGTCGAGGTTGGCATAAATATCTTTAAGGTCGCCCTTGCGCGAATCATTGTCGGGGAGCGCGGCGGGCAAATAGGTCAAACCGTCACGACGACGAGCCAAATCCCAATCCTTACCGGAGCGGATATGGTCGAGTACTGCGCGGGAAAAATCGGGCAAAAGAAGTCCGACGATGCTCATGCCGGAATTAACCATGTTGGAAATAGCGAAGTCAACGAGACGATAACGCCCCGCGAACGGCAGAGCCTCAACTGCACGAGTTGCAGCCAATTCTCTTATTAAGCTGTTGCCTTCCTGAAGATTTATAATCCCCACTACTTGTTTCAATTCAAAGCACCTCCGATGGTAGCTGTTAGCATTTTTCTAAGCACTAACCACTAATCACTTAACCGGCGTTGACGACGGCACCTTCGGGCACGACGAAAATTTCGCCCTCTTTGCCTTCAACTCTTGCGCCCGCTCTGATAACGGCATCTTGAGCGATAATCGCATATTTAACGACTGCGCCTTCTTCGATAATTGCCGACGGGAGAACAACCGAGCTACTAACGCTTGCGCCTTTGCCGACACGAACGCCTTGGAAGATAACGGACTTGTCAACGTCGCCCTCAATCTTCGCGCCCTCGTTAATCATGGACTGCTTAACAGAAGCATAAGGTCCTACGAAATGCGGCGGAAGTGACGGATTAGACGAATAAACTTTTTGGTCGCCTTTGAGGTCGAAGGGCGGCTGATCCTGCAGAAGATCCATATTTGCCTGCCATAGACTTTCAATCGTTCCGACATCTTTCCAATAGCCGTCAAATGCATAAGAGAACATGCGCGCGCCGTCAGCCAGCATTTTCGGAATTAAGTCGTTGCCGAAGTCATGCGTAGAATCTTCTTTAACGCCGTCTTCTTCGAGGTACTTTTTAAGGAAGGGTTTCGAGAAAATATAAATGCCCATCGAGGCGAGGTTGGATTTGGGTTCTTTGGGTTTTTCCTGGAATTCGGTAATGCGTCCAGTTTCCTTATCGGTAACCATGATACCAAAGCGCGGAGCCTCTTCCCAAGAAACTTCAAAGACGCCGATTGTAACATCAGCATTATTCATCTTGTGAGCCTTGAGCATCCACGAATAATCCATTGTGTAGATATGGTCACCGGAGAG
>CAMJKR010000045.1 GCA_946406415.1 uncultured Selenomonadales bacterium
CTGCATTCCTGCTTTTACGGACATTGAAATTGACGGGAGCGAGCGTACCGCTATTAAGCTCATAGTCGAACCGCGTTAATTCCTCATCTCGCCAAAGCAGTAAAAAATTCTGAAGCCGCAAAGGCAAACATTTACTTAACGGAGGGAAAATTCAATGGCCGGCGATTTGCACACTCATACGTTTTTTTCGGACGGATCCTATTCGCCTGAAGAACTCGTTACGGCGGCGAAAAAAATCGGTCTGCACTATCTAGCGATTACCGACCATGACACCGTTGACGGCGTTCGCCACCTCTATGAACACGGGCTTTACCCTGGCAGGGGCGTCAATATAATTCCCGGGGTCGAGCTTAGTGCGAATCATCCCGATAAAGATATTCACATTGTCGGCTACAACATTGACATTTACAACGAAGCCCTTTCGGAACTTATTGACAAAATTATTGAATCGCGCTGGGAAAGATTCAGCGAAATTATCAATATCCTTCAGAATCAAAATTACAATATTCGCGAGGCGGACGTTTTAAAAATCGCGGGTACAAGTCATTCAATCGGACGAGCACACGTTGCCCGCACGCTGGTAAAAATCGGCGCGTTTAAAACTGTTCGCGAGGCATTTGAAAAGATGTTAGGCAAAGGAAAACCCGCTTATGTGCCGCGCTATCAACCCGAAGTCGACGAAGTTGTTGACGTGATTCACCAGGCGGGCGGCGTAGCTACATTGGCGCACCCGAAACTTATCGGCGATGATGATTTGGTTGAGGAGCTTTGCAAAAAAATGGACGGCTTGGAAGTCTATTACCCCTACCACAAGCCCGAAGAAACTCAGCATTATTTTTTCCTAGCGAAGAAATATAATCTGCTGATAACGGGCGGCAGTGATTTTCACGGGGCGTCGTCCAGATTTGTAAATGAGCTTGGCGAATTCACGATAAGCGACAGCCTTGCCGAAAAGTTTTTCGTAGAACCTAAGAATTAAATGGCGTATGTAATTGAGCAAAAAAATAATCCGTCACAAAATCGCGGCGGGTTATTTTTTTTGTGGTATAATGTCTATGAAAAAAGCTTAAGGAGGATTAATTATGAGCATACTTGGCGCAGTGGCAGTGCCGCACCCGCCGATAATTTTACCGGAAGTCGGACACGGCGAAGAGCAAAAAATTTCGGCGACGATAGACGCTTACAAAGAAATATCGCGTCGAATCGTCGAGCTAAACCCCGACACGATAATTATCACAAGCCCGCATTCAATCATGTACGCGGATTATTTCCACATTTCGCCGGGCGATGCGGCGTCGGGCAACATGGGACAATTCCGCGCTCCGCAAGTGGCATTGGCGATAAATTACGACGTAGATTTTGCAAGAAAACTTTCAACCGACTCAATGGCGGCGGGCGTTCCTGCAGGCTCAATCGGTGAAAGAAATCCCGCGCTTGATCACGGCACAATGATTCCGTTGAGATTTTTGCAAGAGGCAGGGCTTGACTTCAACCGCGTAAAATTTTTGCGAATCGGTTTATCGGGCATGTCGGCGGCAGTTCATTACAAATTCGGGCGGATAATTGCTCAAGCGTCGGAAGAACTCGGACGTAAAACATTTTTCATAGCGAGCGGCGATTTGTCGCATAAATTAAAATCCGATGGACCTTATGGCTTTGTGGAAGAGGGACCGCAATTTGATTCGCAGGTTATGGAAAATTTGGGCAGTGCGGACTTTTTGAAGTTGCTGACAATGGATAATAAAGTTTGCAATCGGGCGGCGGAATGTGGTTTGCGTTCGTTCTGGATAATGGCGGGCGCACTCGACAAAAAAGCCGTTCGCGCAGAAAAATTATCTTACGAGGGTACTTTTGGCGTCGGCTATGGAATTGTTTATTTTAACGTCGGCGGCGAGGACTCTTCAAGAAATTTTGCCTATCAGTTAGTGCACTTTAAAAAAGCCGAATTGCAGAAGCGCAAAGCTAAAGAAGACGACTTTGTAAAATTGGCGCGTTATAGTCTTGAAACTTTTGTAAAAACGCACAAGCCCGCGACATTGCCCGCCGATTTGCCCGCCGAATTAACTAATCGCCGCGCAGGAGCCTTTGTAAGTTTGCACAAGGACGGAAATTTGCGCGGGTGTATCGGCACGATTATGGCGACGCAAAACACGCTTGCCGAAGAAATTCTGCAAAATGCAATTTCGGCTTGCTCGAAAGACCCGCGCTTTAATCCCGTGACGATTGACGAGATTGACGATATTGAATACAGCGTTGACGTTTTGGGCGAGCCGGAACGAATTTTTGACATTAAAGATTTGGACGTTAAAAGATACGGCGTGATTGTCGAGAATGGCGCGCGCAGAGGATTGTTGTTGCCTGACTTGGAGGGCGTCGACACTGTTGAAGAGCAAATTGCAATCGCCAAACGCAAGGCGGGTATTCGTCCCGAAGAGAAAGTTGCGCTTTGGAGGTTTGAAGTTATTCGCCACTATTGAGGAGGCTTTGTTATGAAAAAATTTTTGGCGGCGATTGTCGCGGTTATTGTTATGACAACTGCCTTTGCAACGGTGCTCGCGTCGAGTTACGTCGGCAATGCCAAAAGCAGAAAATTTCATTACGCCGATTGCTCAATGGTTAACAAAATGAATCCCGCGAACAAAGTTTACATTAACACCCGCGACGAGGCGATTGCGGCGGGCTATGTTCCCTGTAAACGTTGCAAGCCTTAAGGAGATTTTATGGAAAAATTAAAAGTTATATTTATGGGCACTCCCGATTTTGCCGTTCCGAGTTTAGCCGCGCTTATCGACAAAACTCAAGTTATTTGCGTCGTCACACAACCTGACAGACCAAAGGGGCGCGGTCATAAACTTCAGCCGCCGCCCGTCAAAGTTTTTGCTGAAGAAAATAATCTGCGCGTGATTCAGCCGCTCAAAGTCAAAGCTCGTGAGGTCGTCGCTGAACTTGCCGAACTCAAGCCGGATTTAATTGTCGTCGTCGCGTTCGGGCAAATTTTATCACAAAAAATTTTGGACATTCCGCGCTTTGGTTGTATCAACGTCCACGCCTCACTTTTGCCGAAATATCGCGGCGCGGCTCCGATTGAGTGGGCGATTATCAACGGCGAAAAAATTACGGGCATAACTACAATGCAAATGAACGCCGGACTTGATACGGGTGATATTTTATTCAAGAGCGAAGTTAAAATTTCCGATGATATGATTTTGCCCGAATTACGCGAACGGCTCATGACAGTTGGCGCGGACTTATTGCTTAAGACGCTTTACAAATTGCAGAATGGCGGACTTGAACCGATTAAACAAGATGATTCGCTGTCGACTTATGCGCCGTTGCTTAAAAAAGATACGGGATTAATTGATTGGAATAAATCTGCGCGGGAAATACATAATTTAGTTCGCGGGCTTTACGGCGGAGCACGAGCCGGCAAGTTTAAAATTTGGCGGACGCGGCTTGCTAGGGAAAATCTTTCGGCTGGGGAAATTAAAATCGTCGACGGTAAATTTTTCGTAGGAACGGGCGACGGCGCACTTGAGATTTTAGAAATTCAAGCTCCAAATTCAAAGAAACTCAACGCGGCAGATTTTTTACGCGGCAATAAAGTTGGTGACAATTTTTGGACGAACGAATAATCGCGACGATTGAGCAACGCGCTGACGATTGGCAATATAGCTTGCGCCCGCGCAGATTACGCGAATACATCGGGCAGGACAAAGCTAAAGAAAATTTAGCGGTATTCGTAAAGGCGGCAGTCAATCGGCGGGAGGCACTTGACCACGTTTTACTTTACGGACCGCCTGGATTGGGCAAAACGACATTGGCGGCGATAATTGCTAACGAATTGGGCGTAAACTTCCGTCAAACGTCGGGACCGGCAATCGAACGGGCGGGCGACCTCGCGGCAATCTTAACCAATTTGCAAGAACGCGACGTTTTATTTATCGACGAGATACACCGCCTTAATCGGCAAATCGAGGAAATTTTATATTCGGCAATGGAAGATTTCGCGCTGGATATAATAATCGGCAAAGGACCACGAGCGCGGAGTATTCGCGTAGATATTTCGCCGTTTACATTGATTGGCGCGACGACTAAAGCGGGTTCGTTGTCGCCGCCGTTGCGTGATAGATTCGGCGTCATCAGTCGGCTTGAATATTATTCGACAGAGGCATTGGTTGAGATTATCACCCGCGCCGCGCAGATTTTAAAAATTCCGATTGAATTAAACGGAGCGCAGGAAATTGCTCGTCGCTCAAGAGGCACGCCGCGCATTTCCAACAGACTTTTAAAGCGTGTTCGTGACTTCGCGCAAGTTGAAGGCTCTCAAGTTATTACCGACGACATTGCAGATCGTGCATTGCTTGCTTTGGAAGTTGACCGCGAAGGACTTGACCACACCGACCGCCGCATGTTAGAAGCCATGATAAAAAAATTTCACGGCGGTCCCGTCGGCTTAGAAACTATTGCCGCCGCCATAAGCGAGACTCGTGAAACTATTGAGGACATTTACGAACCATATCTTTTGCAACTGGGCTTTATCATGCGGACGCCGCGTGGTCGTGTCGTGACAGAGGCGGGCTATACTCATATGGGCGTTGCATATCCGAAATTAAATGACACGCCTACGCCAACGCTTTTCGACTTTGAAGATTCATAAAAAAAGATTTTCGCCTTCGGGCGATTTTTTATTTACACTGCCGCAATATTATTTTATAATTAAAAAAAGTTTTGACATGGGTTAAAGGGATTTTGTATTTTGCAAAGGATGATGCTTTATGGCAATGGTAGTAAAGAATAATTTAATGGCAGTGCGCACGCTCAATCAGCTCAATCAAAACAATTCGGAGCTGAGCAAGCGGCTGGCAAAAGTTTCAAGCGGAATGAAGATAACTTCTGCGGGCGACGACGCTTCGGGCTATTCGATTTCGGAAAGAATGCGCGAGCAAATTCGCAGTCTAAGTCAAGACGAACGCAACGTTCAGAACGGCTCGGCAATGCTCAAAATTGCGTCGGGCGGCGTGGAAGATATTATCAACGTATTGCGCGCCATGAAGGAAAAGGCAATCAACGCCGCTAACGACTCCAACTCTGCTGAAGACCGCCAGATAATTCAAAAAGAGTTGACGGAAATGACTGCCACAATTAACGACATGGCACTTGACGCTAGGTATAACGGCAAGCGGCTAATCGACGGAAGATACGACCCGAAAACAAAATACGCTGACGTTTCGACAGCCGCTGTGGAAGTTGCTCAATCTCTGATGACTTCCCTCAACGAAACGACTTTATCCGGCACGGACGCCCTTGACGCGGCGATTAATTCTGCCTCTAATGGAAAGTTTTCTACGACAAATGCGCTCGTTAATCAATTCATGAGCGGTTCCCGAACAAGTAGCTGTGACAAGTTGGGGCTTGCCGACCTCTGACACCACGATTGACGGCTTAACCATTCATTGGCCGACTACAGGTGCAGACGGTAGCAGTACTTTAACTGACGTTGAAAAACATATCCTCAAGGGCTTGAACTCCGATTGGATTGAGCAAAGCTTAAAATTAGTCAAAGAAAGTTACGGCATTGACTTTAACGAAGACGGAGCGACTGTCAAAGATATTACTGTTACGTTTGAAGATGACAACACCAACAATCGACTCGCGGCAGTTGGTCATTCTCACGATTCAAACGGCAAGACAAATGCTCTAACATTAATTGTCAACATGCACTACTACAACAATATTGACACGAGAGCGAAGACGGCGCGAGCACCAGCACTTCCGTATATCTTGACCGCACGCTTGCGCATGAATTCACCCATGCTGTTATGGCGGCTAACATTAATAACTTTAACGCACTGCCCAAATATTTAAAAGAAGGTACAGCGGAACTCGTTCACGGCATTGACGATTTGCGTCTAGGCGTAATGCAAGACTTATTGACTACAAATAAATCAACTCTTGAAAATATTTTAACGGGCACGATTGACGGCGACAGCGAAGATCCCTACGCCGCTGGTTATATGTTCCTGCGCTATTTGGCTAAGCAAGGACAAACTCCGACGGGCACAATAGCCGTTGAAAGCATGAGAGAACTTCCGCTTGTCATTCACGACGGCACGCAAGCCGGTCAACGCAACAATTTTTATATCAAGGACATGAAGACAAACGCTTTGACGGCGGGCGAAATTTTTAATTCAGACGGCGAACTTATAAACGAAAACGATAAAGCCCGCTACGAAGCTTTGAACTATGACGCTGATAAACAGGCGGCATGGCTTGAAACACTTCGCGCGGCGGAAAATATGACAATCGACGACATTTCCCTCCTAACCGTTAAAGACGCCAATATTGCAATCAGAGTTATCGACGGCGCGTTGGAATATGCACTTGATAACGCCACAACTATTGGCGCATATCTTAAACGGCTCGAAACAGCAGAAAGCAATATCGTAACGACGCATGAAAACGTTACCTCCTCCGAATCGACAATCCGCGATGCCGATATGGCTAGGGAAATGACAGCTTACACCAAAGCAAATGTTTTATCTCAAGCGGCGCAGTCCATGCTTGCTCAAGCTAATCAAAGTGCAGCTAACGTGTTGAGTTTACTAAGATAAAATTTTTAAGTCTTGTCGCCTTCGGGCGATTTTTTTTTACTACGCCGCGAAAAAAAGAGGTCGCCCCTGCAAGGTGCCCTTTCTTTTGCTACTTTTCTTTGGGCAAGCAAAGAAAAGTAGATTTAATAATCAAAAGAAACTTAACGTCTGCGGACAATTCGCAATTATTATTTTACACAAAAAAACACCCCGACAAAACTTCTGCCGGGGTGCTGAACCGATATTTCAGTTCAAATTATTTGCTTGCGCCTCTATTGAGTTGCTAGTATCTTATTCAAATTGGTTAGTCTGACGGTTAGCTTTGATAGCGGTGCCATCATCGAAGGAGAAGGTAACTTCTGCGCTACTGTTGATGTTGAGCTTGCCGCCGTCAGTGAACTTAACTTCGATGCCAGACGCGCTGATGTTGGTGTTGTCGAAGTCAACCTGATCGAGAGTTGCGCCGAGGTGGATAATGTCACCGTCGTTAGCACTCATGATGGTATCGTTGCCGTTGCCGACTTCGTAGTAGAATTCGTTGTGAGCCGAGCCGCCGAACATTACGTCGTTAGCGTTGCCTTCGCCGCCCCACATGCTTGCATTGCCGAGACCGCCGTAGATGGTGTTGGACAGTTCGTTACCAGCCATAATAGCCGTCGCACTGGAGCCGGTTGCATCGATAACGGTGAATCTGCTGGAGGTGAACTCTGGGACTTTCTTGTCGTGATCAGCCGGAGGACCGCCGAGCCAGACCTCTGTCGAGGTGACATCGCCGACTTTAACCGTTGCGCCTGCCGAATCGTCGGTTGCCGCGTAGAAGTCAACATAGTCATGGTTAATAGTAACTTCGGTTGCTGCGATTTGAACAACACTTTCGCTAGTGGTGCCACGGTCAACGAGGAATTCTTTGCCTGCCGCGCCTTCGATTGTGACTTTCTCGGTTGCTTGGCTCTCAGCACCTTTGATTGCGAGGCTTACAGAGCCGTCCGAGTTGACTTTAATGTCAGTGACGTCGTTGTTGTCAGCCATGCCGAGGTTCAAGTTATCGAACGTTGCAGTATTGCTGCCGTTGTCTTCGATGAACTCGAAGTTGGTGATGGTGTTCTGCGCGCCGTTCTTAATGCCTTGTACGAAGAATTCGGTGGAGCCGAACTTGCTGTCACTAGTGGAGCCGACCAAGACGTTTCTGCCGCCTGCGCCGTAGAGTGAGCTTTCGCCGGTACCTGCGATAAGGACTTCGTTATGCTCGCCGCCCTTGAACAAGGTGTTGCCGGAACCGCCGATGAGGCTGCTGAAGCCGGAGAGCAGAGTTGCGCTTTCGCCGCCAACGCTGGTGCCGACCCAGTCGCCGTCAACGTCAACGTTAACGTCGCCGCTGTATTGTGCAAAGTTAATCGCGCCGTCTTCAGCTACGAAGTAGTTAGGAGCGTTGGTGTCAGTGACGTCAATCGTGCCGCCGTCTTTAGCAATAGCTGCCTTCATGACAGTGTTGTCATTGATAAACGTCTGCGCGATGTAGTCTGCCTCGGTGCTAACAGCTGCAGCCGTGGTGGACTTAGTGGTTTCGTCGGCAATCGTGAGGATACCGTCTTCATACTCAATGGTTCCAAGACTGCTTACAGCACTGATATCGAGAACGTCGCCGTTAAAGCCAGTCTGCAAACCAGTAATCGTGTTGAGACCTTGACCAACAACAACCGTTGCCGCTTGGCGAGTGGAATCGTCGGTAAGTCTAATCTGGTTGGAGCCTGCGCCCGCGTTAACGGAATCGCCAGCACCAGCATAGACAGTATCGTTGCCAACGCCGGTTACGAGTGCGGAGCCAACATTGTGGTTGCCGTCCTTGTTGCCAACGAGGATGAGATCTTCCTCAATGTCGCTAGCGTCGAGGATGCCGCCGTCTTTACCGGTGAAGCCAACCAGTTGTCCGTCGTCGTCGCCGTAGGAGTCGCCATTGTCTTTGTAACCGAACAGTCTTACCATCGTCTGATGGTTCGAGTTCTTGTTGTTAACTGTGATATCGGTGATGCGGTCAGTGCCGTCA
This sequence comes from uncultured Selenomonadales bacterium, assembly GCA_946406415.1. Classification (GTDB taxonomy): domain Bacteria; phylum Bacillota; class Negativicutes; order Selenomonadales; family Selenomonadaceae; genus Quinella. The sequence continues at coordinate 8,635 of CAMJKR010000045.1, forward strand.
GCCGCCTCGTCGCGGTCGATAGAGAGGATTCTGCCGTCCTGGAAGAGGAGCATACCTTCATCGATTGCGGAGCTGAGATCCTTAACGGATTCAATCTGCGGATCGTGAATTGCGACACCTGCGCCGCTGGTTTCATCATAGTGATCGAGAGTAATTCTGCCATTAGCCGCTGCGTAAGTGATGAGTTTGTCCGCGCCGCCATCGGCCATGTCAAAGTAGACGGGAACTGCACTCTGCACAACGACCGAATCATTGCCAGCACCGCCGACAACGCTAACCAAGCTGTTAGCAGTATCGCCTGCGCCAGGTCTTACGATGACTGCGTCGCCGCCGTCGCCCAAATCGATATTCTTAACGCCGTCGCCGGTAACAAGTGCCAAGTTCTTGCCTTTGTCGTTGAACTTAGCATTTGCTGTACCTTCGTCGTCAAGGATAACTTCTGCGCGGTTGGTGTTGGAGGACTGATCCATAGTCTCGTTGGCGGATTCAGTGAAGACTTGATCGCCATAATCGGGCAGACCGAGCATATCCGTAATAGTGCCAAGCGCAGTATTTCTGGTAACAATCGGATGAGCAGCATCGGTCAAGAAGGAGCTGAGGTTGCCGCCCTTAGTGGTGAAGCCGATAATCTCTTCGCCGGTCTCGTTGGCAACGTCAATCTTCGCCGCGGTGTATTCTTTAGTGTTGACCGTTACAGGACCTGAGCTGACAGTGAGGCTTGCGTCTTCGTCGAGACCGGTTACAGCACCGCCGCCAGTGATGGAGACGATTTTGTCGCTATCGCCGTCAACAATGTAGGTTTTACCATTAACGAGGAATGTGCCGTCGCCATTAACGTCGGTATCGAATACGAACATAATGCTATCAGCAGTGCCAGTGTAGATTATATCACCAGTGGTAAGACCGCTGACGGAAACGAGGTTATTGCCGTTAGCAACTGCAGTGAGATTATTTGCGGACTTGTAGCTGAGGTAGTCGCCGTTAATGGTGATGTCATAGGTACCAGCCGCGAGAGTGATTGCATTAGACGTAAAGTTGTCGATAGCCTTAATGTTGCCATTGATATCAGTCGCAATTACGTTGTTATCGTCTTCAGCAACAATCGCTTCTGTGAAAGGAAGACCTGCCGGAATAATTGCGCCTTCGTCGATATCGCTGATTTCAAAGCGCGGATCCGCTGCGGTAGATACATCGCTAAGCGTGATAGTCAAGCTATCTGTATCAGTGATTGCCGGAACGTTAACTGCAGTAGCTTCATTCAGATAGAACAGGTTAATACCAGAGCCACTGGGAACTACGATAGAATCGCCCTTCGAGGTGAAGATAAAGCCGGTAATGCCAGCGTCGTCATCATAGACAAAGTGACCGTCGCCACTGTAAGTGTAGGTGTTGCCGTTAACGTCTGTGACTGTGCCACCCGTGCCAGCAAGGTTGTAGCCGTTCAGCGAATAAATTGTATCGCCCGAAGTAACTGCAACAGTGCCATTGCTATAAATGAAGTCGCCAGAGCCAACAGAGATATAGCCTTCAAATACGCCGGTAGGATCGCCGATAGCAAGTCCTTCGTCACCAGCAGTTACTGTCTTAGATTCGACAACTGCCATAGCGTCGTTTGTGCCGAGGTTGTCGAGACCGTCAACGCTCAAAATGTTGCCTGCATCGTCGAAGTAGACGGAAACAGCAGTATCAAGAGCTTTAGCAGTGGTGAAGGTCAAAGTGGTATCGCTGTCAGAAACGACTGCCGAACCGAACACTTGCACTTCGTAAACGTCGTCTGCTTGTCTAATGATGGTGTAAGCTTGAGACGAACCAGCAACACCGAAGGTAAGAGTTGTGCCGTCTTCGTCTTGGTAAGTAAAGCTTGCGTCCTTCGGAACAGTGATTTGATCGTCATTGCCGCCGAAGACAAAGCCAGTAGCTGCGCCGCTGGAGTTGAGGATAAATTGAGCCTTGCCGCTCTCGTTGTCGTAAGCGTAAGTGGTACCAGAAATTCTAAGAGCAGTTTCAGCAGTGGGCGGAACGAGTAAATCAGCACCGCCGGCAGAAACAACGCTGATAGTATTGCCGGTAGAAGTCAAGCCGCTAATGTCAAGAACTGTGTCGCCAGCGGAGGTGTATTGGATAACAACGTCGCCGGTTGCG
>CAMJKR010000046.1 GCA_946406415.1 uncultured Selenomonadales bacterium
TTCAACGGTTGGCGCGGCAGAGGCAGGCTCGTCTGTGCGGCTCGGTATCACAATTAAAACCGATGCCGTAATTAAGCAAGTCCTCCTGCACACGTGGGAAGAGGGCGCGGGTGAAAAATGGTCTAACCTCACCACACGCGATGACGAAAAGTCTACGGAAAAATTTTATTCGATTGTCTTCAAAATGCCCGATAAGGGCGGCTTGCTCTGGTATTACTTTATAATCGTCACTGGCGGCAAAACTTATTACTACGGCAACAATCCTGAACTTTTGGGCGGCGTCGGTGAACTTTACGATCATTTGCCGCCCGCCTTCCAAATCACCGTTTATCAAAAGGGCGCGAAAACTCCCGATTGGTTTAAACATGCCGTCATGTATCAGATTTTCCCTGACAGATTTTATCGCGACGGCAACGAAATTATTCCTAAGGAAGGCGCAGTTTATCACGCGAGCTGGAACGATGATCCCGTTTACTTCAAAGACGCTGATCGCGACGAAATTGCTGCTTACGACTTTTTTGGCGGCAATCTGCGCGGCGTTGAAAAGAAACTTGACTATCTAAAGGAACTTGGAATCACCGCAATTTATTTTAATCCTGTCTTCGAGTCGGAAAGTAATCACCACTACGACACCGGCGACTATCACAAGATTGATCCTATACTCGGCACCAACGAAGACTTTAAACATTTAATCGACGTTGCAAAGTCCAAAGGTATCAGAATCATAATCGACGGCGTGTTCAGTCACACAGGCTCCAACAGCATTTATTTTAATCGCAAGGGCACCTATGACAGCGTCGGCGCGTTTCAATCTAAGGATTCGCCGTATTATGAGTGGTACGACTTCAGAAATTATCCGACGGATTACGACAGCTGGTGGAATTTCCCGACGCTCCCCAATGTCCGCGAAACTACTCCGTCATACATGGATTTTATAATTCGCGACAAGGATAGCGTTTTAAAGCATTGGATGCGCGAGGGCATAAGCGGTTGGCGGCTTGACGTTATCGACGAATTGCCCGCCGAGTTCAGCAGATTATTTTTCTCCGAGCTGAAAAAAATTAATCCCGAAGCCGTCATGATTGGCGAAGTTTGGGAAGACGCCTCGAATAAAATTGCTTATGGCGTTCAGCGACAATATCTCTGCGGCTACGAAATGGATTCGGCGATGAATTATCCGTTGCGTGCGCATATCTTTGATTTTATCTTAGGGCAGATTGACGGCGAACTTTGTATGCGGCGTATGGAAAGCCTCCGCGAAAATTATCCTAAAGAAAATTTCTACGCGATGATGAATTTAATAGCCAGCCATGACATTATGCGACCTGTCACGATTTTTGGCGAGGCTCCGTATTATGATCAAATGCCGTATTATGAGCAATCGCGTTTCAAGCTCGACGAGGCGGCGGAAAAACTCGGCAAGGCTCGTTTGAAAATGGCGGCTCTGTGGCAGATGACTTATCCGGGCGTTCCGTGTATTTATTACGGCGACGAAATCGGTATGCAAGGCTTCAAAGATCCTACGAACCGCAGACCGTATCCTTGGGGCGGCGGCGACCAGGAACTTTTAGCGACGTATAAAAAATTTATCGCCATGCGCAACAAGAATTTAGTTTTCCAGACGGGTGAACTTTTGCCGTTGCCGAGTAAGGGCGACATTGTTGCTTATGCCCGCGTGATTCGCAATGGTCATGACGTATTCGGGCACGAGGCGCAGAACGATATTTATCTTGTGGCGTTCAATCGTAATAAGACGCGCAGTAAAGAAGTTTCCTTCGACGTGAGCGACATTGCCAACGGACTTTTCATTGACGCCTTTGAACCTGATAATCCAAAGAAAAAATATCCTGTCACTCGCGGGCGCGTCAACTTTAGAATTGAGCCGCTTGAAGGCGTTTTATTGCACCACGTCCCTCAACAGCAAAATTACGACCGCCGCGCAGGCATTATCCTCCACCCGACGAGCTTGCCTTCCAAATACGGAATTGGCGACATGGGCAAAGAGGCATTTGAATTTATCGACTACCTCAAGGCGGCTGGACAATCCATTTGGCAAATTCTTCCGCTTAATCCCGTCGGTTATGGTTATTCGCCGTATCAATCGCCGTCGGCATTCGCGGGTAACCCGATGATAATTTCAATCGACGGACTGATTGCAGAGGGCTTGCTTGACGAAGGCGATATAAAAGTTCCGCTCAAGCTCGAAAAAACAAAATTCGTTGACTTCGAGGCTGTCGACAAGCTCAAAACTTCCGTGCTTAAAAAGGCGTTTGAAAACTTTAAAAAGAAACTCAAAAAGGACGCCGAACTTAAAAAGAACTTTGAAACTTTCTGCGCGGCGCAAAAATATTGGCTTGAAGATTACGCATTGTTTGCGGCGATTAAGCAAAAGATCGGCGGCGCGTATTGGGTCGAGTGGGATATTAAAATTAAACAGCGCGATAAAAAAGTTTTGGCGGCGTTGAAGAAAGAACTTGCCGACGAAATTTTATTCACGGAGTTTGAACAGTTTATCTTCGCTGAACAGTGGCAGAAAATTCACGACTACGCTCTGGAGCGCGGGATTCAAATTATGGGCGATATGCCGATATTCGTTTCGGCTGACAGCGCGGACGCTTGGGCTAATCAACAAGAATTCCAGCTTGACGAGGAAGGACACCCCGAAAAAGTCGCAGGAGTTCCGCCCGATTATTTCAGTGCGACGGGGCAACTTTGGGGCAATCCGCAATATAAGTGGTGGAAGTTGCGTTTCAAGCGGATTTATGAGTTGGTTGATATTGTTCGCGTTGACCACTTCCGCGCCTTTGAGTCGTATTGGTCGATACCCGGCGACGCGAAGACCGCTATTAACGGCGAATGGCTTAAAGGTCCCGGCTTGAATTTCTTCAAAGAGATTCGCAAGGAAATTGGCGACGCACAGATTGTAGCCGAGGACTTGGGAGTTATAACCGACGAGGTTGAGGCTCTTCGACAAGATTGCGGCTTCCCCGGCATGAAGGTCTTGCATTTCGAGTTGCACTTTAACGAGTACGGGCGTATGGGATTTGTTCCGCCCGAAAACAGCATAACTTACACGGGCACGCACGACAACAATACAACTGTTGGCTGGTTTATGGAAGATGTGGACAACGACAGCAAAACGACGATTGCCGCGCTGATTGGTGCTGACGTGCGCCGCCCCGATGACGTTTGCAAAAAGTTGATTGAATTTGCTTATGCGTCGAATTCGCGATTTGCGATTGTTCCCATGCAGGATATTTTGAAACTCGACAGCCGCAACCGCATGAATACGCCTGGCACCGTCGGCACGAACTGGGGCTGGAGACTTAAGCCCGATTATTTGGCGGAGGCAGAAGCTGATAAACTTAAAGCTCTTTGCAATAAATATTTGCGGTGATGTTATGGCAGAAATAGAAAAAACTTTTGTTGTCGAAAAGACTTGCCCCGTTTGCGAAAAAACTTTTCGGGTTGTTAAGACACGTTCGCGGCTCATGGTTTTAAAACGCGACGATGACGCTTGCACGCACTACGAAAATTTTAATCCGTATTACTACACGATTTGGATTTGCGAACATTGCGGCTTTGCGGCTGATGAGACGACTTTTACGACGAAAATTCCCGACCGCCATTTAACGATTTTACGCGCCGTTTTGCTTACGAAAAATATTAAAATTCCGTTCGTAGAAGAGCGCACGCTTGGCGAGGCGTCGACGGCTTTTAGGTTGGCGTTGAAGTATTTGGATTTGATTCACGGTAAGGCGTCCAAAAAAGCTAAATATGCGCACCAGTTGGCGTGGATTTATCGCGAGGCGGGCGACAAAACTCAAGAGGACGAATTCCTTACAAAGGCGGCGGCGTTTTACGAGGAAGCTTTAATGCGTGAAAGTTTCCCAATCGGCGAGCTTACGGATAATGCAGTAATTTATCTCGTGGCGGCGATTTACAATCGACTTGGCAACCGGCAAAAGGCAACGTCTTACCTGTCAAAATTGATAAGCGATCAAGGCGTTCGTGAGCGTGAACCGCGAATTCACGACAAGGCGCGAGATTTGTGGAGCGATATGCGAGCCGAAAAGAAAAAATAGTGGAAAGTGGTTAGTGATTAGTGATTAGGAAAAATTTATTGCGCGTGGCGACGAGCCTCCTTGTATTGATGATTTTAATTTGCGCGGAGGCTCCCGACTGCGCGGCTAAGAAAAAAATTGTTCAAGAAAAAATTTTATACATACCGCACGACAGCCGCCCGATTGTCAACAAACAGACGATTGAAGTTTTGGAGAAAGCGGGAATTCAAGTTGTGTCACCGCCCGTTGAACTTTTGGGCGACAGGGAAAATTTGGGCGACCCCGATTTACTTTGGGATTGGCTCAACAAAAACGCCAAAAAAGATTTAACAGCGGCAGTCATATCTTCGGACGCGCTACTTTATGGAAGTTTAGTTGGTTCGCGCAAGCATGAATACGACGGCGACGAAATTTTAGCGCGTGCAGATTTATTTGCCGAGTTCCGCAGGAAACATAAAAAATTGCCGCTGTACGTTTTCGGCTCGATAATGCGCACGCCTCGCACGGGTTTAGCCTCTGGTTACGAGGAGCCGGATTATTATCGTTACTACGGCACAAATATTTTTCGCTTAACCGAACTTATGGACAAGCAGGAATTGGAAGGCTTAACGCCGCGTGAAATTAAAGAGTTTAACTTTCTGCAACGTCTAATTCCAACGAAGGCTATCGAAGACTGGATGGGACGCCGTGAGAAAAATTTTGACGCCAATAAAAAATTAATCGATTACGCCCGCAATAAGACGTTCGATTATCTTATACTTGGACGCGACGACAACGCGCCCTATTCGCAGACGCACAACGAAGGACGCAAACTTTTGCAATACGGAAATGGAATTAGCGATTATTTGACGACGGCGGGTATTGACGAGGTTGGACTTGTGCTTTTAGCGCGGGCGGCTAATAAGCGAGCTAACACTTCGCCGAAAATTTTTGTCAAGTACAACTGGGGACGCGGCGCATTGACGGTACCGTCTTATTCCGACGAACCGATTGACGATTCGATTAGGGCGGCGATTTCGGCATCGGGCGCAACTTTGACTGACGACGAGAGTCGCGCAGATTTTATCCTCGCCGTGAATACCAATCCCGACGGAGAAACTTTCGAGGCTAACGAAGACGTTAACGACAGCGCAATTCGCAACGGCACGGAATTTTTCGCCGACACCGTTCAAGATTACGTTAACGACAAGAAAAAAGTTATCCTTGCAGACGTCGCTTTTGCTAACGGCTCGGACAACGCGCTAATGGAGCAACTTAGACAACGCGGGCTTTTGTTCAAACTTACAGCTTATTCGGGTTGGAACACGCCGACGAATTCAAGCGGCTTTGCATTGGGCACGGGAATTTTATCGACGCGCATGAAAGATAATTCTGTTGACGAATTACTTTTGCGCCGCTATCTTGACGACTGGGCATATCAGGCGAACGTTCGACAAATCGGGGCGGCTCAACTCGATTGGATTGCTGGTGACGGGCGATACGAGACTTTAGACGATAAGCGCGATTCTGCTGCGGAAAATTGCGCGTTGTTGCTTACGAGTTTTGCGCAGAGGAATTTGCCCAAGTTCACAGGCAACGACAATATCCGCGTCCGCTTCCCGTGGAACAGAATGTTCGAGGCTGATATTTCGTTCGGAGGGCGTCAACGTGCAAAATAAAAATTTTATAACAATTGCTCTGCCAAAAGGTAAACTTTTCGGATTGAGCGCGGAGCTATTAAAAAAAGTTGGTTGGACGGCGGAAGGTCTTCACGAAAAATCGCGCAAGCTGATAATCACCAACGAGGCGGCGCGGTTGAAATTTATAATAACTAAAACCGCTGACGTTCCAACTTATGTCGAATACGGCGCGGCTGACATTGGCATTATCGGCAAGGACGTTATCTTAGAATCCGGCAAGGACGTTTACGAGCTGTTAGATTTGGGCTTCGGCAAATGTCATTTGATGATGGCGGTTCCAAAAGATAAAAAGCGTCCACGCCTCGAAGATTATGCACACACTCGCGTTGCAACCAAATTTCCGCGCATTGCTGAACAATTTTTTGCCGCGCAGGGAATGCAAATGGAATATATCAAGCTGAACGGTTCGATTGAACTTGCGCCGATAATCGGCATGTCTGAAAGTATCGTTGACATTGTGGAAACTGGCACGACGCTCCGCGAAAATAATCTTGAGGAAATCGTTACGATTATGAACGCAACGGCGCGGCTCATTGCTAATCGTGTAAGTTATAAGCTAAAGTTTGAACGAATTAATTCACTTGTCGACGACCTCGCTAAGCAACTCGAAGATTTTAAATAATTTCTTGCAAGGCGTTGATAAATGTTGTAAAATCAAGCAAAGTTTTAAGGATAGTTTTTCAATTCAGGGAAGGTGATTAAAATGGCAGGAATAAATTCTTTGGGCGGAATCAACAATTATGGTTGGCTCTTCGCCTCTAACAATCAGAAGAAAAATTCAATTAATCAGCTTTGGAGTGCTTACGGCAATTTCCAAAACAATGCAACGAGTTCACTGGCGGGCTTGACGGAAGTTAATGCCAATCTTAAATCCGTCCTTGCTAGCTACGACGACGCAAAAAGCGCGTTCCAATCCGAATTCAAAGAGGCAATGAGCGACTTGAGCGCGTCCGCAAAAAAACTCAAGGAGTATAATTTTAGCGTCGAAAAGGAAGGCGCGATAACCACGACTTCTGAAACCGACAAGGACGGCAACGTTACCACGACGACGACTTACAGCAAAGATTTACAAGCGGCTCTCGATACCGTCAAAAATTTTGTAGACGACTACAACAGCGCGGTCAAATTTTTCGGCGATAACAAAGACGTTTCAAAGCGCGTTGAGTTGATGGCGACTACTTTTGGCGACACGGGTTATCGTGCCTCGCTTTACGAATCAGTGGGCTTGACGGTCGGTAGCAACGGTTCCTTGAGCATTAACGAGGCAAAACTTGCCGACACGATTCTCAATGCCCCCGACAAAGTTTCAAATATTCTCGGTAAGGACGGACTCGCGGGCAAGGCGGAAAGTCATATAAGCTTTGCGAACAGTCAAGCCGATAGTCTTTTCCCGGCGGCTAAAGATATGCTCGGCGACCAACTCGATACCGCCGCAGTTTATACCGGTAAAGCTTATCGCAACATGGCGGCTTACAGCAACATGGGCAACTTAATTAACATGATGTTCTGATAAAATTTTTGGCTCAAAATAAAAAGTGCTCGTCGAAAATTGGCGGGCATTTTTTTTGGAGTGAGGCAGATGATTAGAGAGCTTGCAAGAAAATTGGCGGCGTTCCCAGAATTCGTTGACTGCGTGATAGTCGAGGCGGAATTTAAGCGCGGCACATTCGAGGCGGGCGCGGAGATTTTAAAAACTCATTCGGCAATGGCACTTGTCAAAGTGAATTCTTCGGAAGCTCAACTTTTAGTCAAGCTGATTCGCCCGCGCAGAAAGATAACAGCGACGGTCGGCAGTAGAATTCAATCTAAGGGAAAAATTTGGCGAATATTTACGGCATCGGAGGTTTTAGATTTTACTGCGGCAGTCGACGACAAAAATAAAATTTATAAACTCAATCCGCCAATCGTCCCGGCTCTTTTAATCTTAGAAAATATCTGCGCGGAGTTTTCAGCAAATCTAATCAAACTCAAGTTCAAAAATTTTATTACAGCAGGCGAACCGCTTTTCTTGCAAGGCGACGGAAATTTTTGGGAAATAAGCAGTGCAGGCGTCAGAAAAGTTTTGATAACAACGGAGTGAAAAATTTTATTCACTTGACACAAAAAAACGGCTCGTCTATAATCGGCATTGTTATTTTTTATAAGGAGGCGAAAGAGCTTGAAGCGTACATTTCAACCGAACACGCATTGGCGCAAAAAAACGCACGGCTTTCGCGAACGCATGAAAACTAAAGGCGGGCGGCTTGTCATCAAAAGACGCCGTCAGCGTGGCAGAAAAGTGCTTACAGCTTGAGGGTGTGACAGGTCACTAATTCGCAGTGCCCTTTTTGTTTTATCGGCGGTGAAGAAAATGTTTCGATTGAGCAAGGGTGAAATTTTTCGCGGCAAGCACGATTTTAATGCGGTGCATTCTCGTGGGCGTTCGTTCGCCAATCATGCGCTGGTTATCCTCGTCGTGAGCGATGAACGCTATAATGGTAAAGTCGGTTTCGCAGCGGGCAAAAAACTTGGTGGAGCCGTTATTCGCAACCGTGTTAAAAGATTAATGCGCGAGGCTTATCGGCTCAATAAAAATTATCTTCGCCGCGATTGTGGAATGATTCTTGTTGGAAGAAAATTTTTAACTACTGCAAAGTTTAAGGACGCGGAGAAAGCTTTTCTTGATTTGTGCAGGCGAGCAAAACTTTTAAATTGATAGGAGGAATGTTAATGAAAAAAGCAATTATTACAGGCGTCACGGGACAAGACGGCTCGTATTTAACAGAATTTTTGTTGGCGAAGGGCTACGAAGTGCATGGACTTATTCGTCGGCACAGCACGCCTTGCGACGACCGTATTGCCCATATCAACGACGCCAATTTTTTCTTGCATTACGGCGACTTGACGGATTCACTAAGCATTACAAATTTGGTGCGCGAAGTTCAACCAGACGAATTCTATAATTTGGCGGCGCAATCGCACGTAGGCATTTCGTTTGAAGTTCCCGAATACACAGCGGAGGCGACGGGCGTAAGTACGATAAAAGTTCTTGAGGCAATCCGTCAAAATAAAATCGACACGAAATTTTATCAAGCGTCGACGTCGGAACTTTTCGGCGGCTTACCTGAAACGGCTCCTCAATCAGAGACGACGCCTTTTCACCCGCGCAGTCCATATGCCGCTGCAAAACTTTATGCCTATTGGATAACGGTAAATTATCGCGAGGCTTATGACATGTTCGCCTGCAACGGGATTTTATTTAATCACGAATCACCTAGACGCGGCGCGGATTTTGTTACGCGAAAAATTACACTTGCGATTGCAAAGATTATGGCGGGCAAGCAAGATAAATTGTCGTTAGGCAACTTGGACGCCAAACGCGATTGGGGCTATGCTAAAGATTACGTCGAGGGACAATGGCTGATTCTTCAACAAGACAAGCCTGACGATTTTGTTTTGGCGACGGGTGAAACTCACACAGTCCGCGAATTTGTCGAGGCGGCATTTGAGGAAGTCGGAATAAAAATTGAATGGCGCGGCGCAGGTGCTTACGAGGAGGGCTATTGCGCTAAAACGGGCAAACTTTTAGTTGACGTTAATCCGAAATATTTCCGTCCCGCCGAAGTCGATTTGCTTTTAGGCGACCCTGCCAAAGCTGATCGCGTTCTCGGTTGGAAGAGGAAAGTTTCTTTCCGCGAATTGGTTAAAATTATGGTTCAAGCCGATTTAAAAATTTATGGGAGATGAGTATTTTGAAAATAGGAATTGTCGGGCTCGGTTATGTCGGGCTTACTTTGGCAATCGTGGCGGCGGCGCGTGGCGCAGAGGTTTTCGGCACGGAAATTAATCCGCAGATAAAAGCGGGCTTAGCTGAAAATCGCGCAACTTTTTTCGAGCCAAAATTGGACGAATTAATTGCCAAGCACAATCACAAAAACTTTCATTGTATTAATAATTTTAATGCCCCCCCTCTGTCCATTAAATGCATTTATAATTACGGTTGGAACGCCGCTTTATCCAAACTCAACTGAACCAAATTTAGAGGCGATAAGCGCGGCGGTTAAATCTCTTTTGCCGGCTTACGACGGAAGCCAAGTTGTAATAATTCGTTCGACAGTTTCAGTCGGAACTACGCGGAAAGTTGTTTTACCGTTGTTGTCTAAACTTACTGGCAAGCGCGAAGAAGAACTCTTTGTAAGCATGTGCCCCGAACGCACGATTGAGGGTAAAGCTTTGCAAGAGTTGACGACGTTGCCGCAAATCATCAGCGGAAACAATCAAACCGCTTTAGACATGGCGCGGCGAGTCTTTGAAAAAATTTCGCCGTATGTTATCGAGGCAAAAAGTTTGGAGGAGGCGGAATTAGCCAAACTCTACTGCAATACTTATCGCGACATTAATTTTTCCGTCGGCAATGCTTTTTGTTTGGCGGCGCAAAAATTTGGCGTCGACGGCGCGAGCGTTATTAAACTTGCCAACGAGGGTTATTCGCGTGCTAAAATTGCCCTGCCTGGATTTGTCGCGGGTCCTTGCCTTGAAAAAGACGCTTATATTTTGACAGATAACATGCCCGATTGCGGCAGTAAAAATTTTATCCTCTCAGCACGCAAGATAAGCGAGTCGCTGGAGGATTTTGTTGTAAATTGGGTAAAACGTCGTCTCGACGCGGAAAAAATTTTAGTTTTATCTGGCATGGCTTTTAAAGGGCGTCCTGAAACTTCTGACCTGCGCGGCTCATCTTCGGTAAATATTGCACGTAAATTATTCGCGGCGAAATATGAATTGCGTTTACATGATTTTGTTACGCCGATTGAGGATTTGGAAAATTTACAGCTCGGCGAAGTTTTTACAGATTTATCGGCGGCGTGCGAGGGAGCGGCGGCGTTGCTCGTCCTCAACAATCATCAACGCTACGAAGATTTTCAACTGTCCGAATCAAATTTGGCGGTACTGGACACGTGGCAAGCTTGCAAGAAAATTGATTCGGCGTTCACGTTGGGAAATTTCTTGCTTGAGGAGGGTGGCACATGCGCAGAATAATTGTTACGGGTGGA